>NZ_JBIUWQ010000014.1:0-114180 GCF_044743525.1 Pseudomonas sp. NPDC087598
TGTATCACTTCGATCAAGGTGATCAATGTTGCTGATTGATAGAGTGTGATCGATATTGCATGACTTTCCAGTTCATCTCCCGGATGATAGCTATCTCGATCAATGGCAACTACCAACATGACTGCTCCTTTTAGTGGTGTGCTTTCACCAGATCGATCAGCGTAGAGACATCAGCGGCTAACTGTCGAGTGCGCTTCTAGCCGAAACCTGCCGTACCAGGTCACCGCTTTCGGCCAAAAGCAGCCTGTCGCAACACCTAGAAAACTAGGTGCCACTCAGTCTGAATTCAACGGTGCAGCCAAACTGGGCCCCACAGATCAGGCTCTCTATACTGGCCTTCCAGGATGGTAAATAGAGCGCAAAAATATGCCCCTCACACCCAATCAAAATTCCCCAGTCGTTTTGGTCCTAGCTCAACAAAGCGACCTGGACAATCTTGTAGCCATTCGAATTGAGGCCATGCGCGAAAGTCTGGAGCGTGTTGGGCGATTTGATCCGGCGCGTGCGCGTGAGCGATTTCTTAGCGGTTTTGAGGCTCGCAACACACACTACATCGAGGTATCTGGAGAGAAGGTTGGTTTTGTAGTGGTCAAGCATCACCACAATGAACTCTTGCTCGACCATTTGTATGTGAGACCGAGCGCGCAAGGATCAGGTATAGGCTCCGTTGTTCTCACTCAGATTTTCAAAGTGGCGGATGAGGTTGCGCTCCCTATTAAAGTTGGAGCTCTCAAAGAAAGCGCTTCGAATCGCTTTTATATCCGCCATGGCTTCCAATTTGTCGAAAGCAGTGAATTCGACAATTATTATGTTCGTCAGAGCGTTCCGGCGGTTGGCCCAGATTGCTAGCTGGATGTGATGCACCTCAAGGTACGTTTTTACACACTCTGGGCTGAAAGCCGCCGTATCAGGCAGACCGTTTTCGGCCAATAGCTGCCCTTCGCGGGCGGGCAGAAATTGGCCATTTGCAGTCGTTAGCGACTGGGGCGGAGCGAAACGCAGTGGGCACAGGGATATCGTGGTAAGCGCCGCATTCTAGTACCTAGATCAGCATCCTCAATTTAGCTTTGGATCAAATCCTCTATAGCGTCCATACCCTGATTAGCGATAGGTCCTATACTAGCTTTTGCACGGTCTAGCCCATCTCTTACATGTCTTCTTATCAGACGTTCAGGTAAGTCTTTAAACTGTTCTCTTATGGTGCCCGCTTCAGCAATAAGCTCAGGTGTGAGTTGAGAAGCGTTGCCCAAAATCATCAATAACGGGAGATGTGACTCATCGGTTTTATTGACTTTTCGCCTCAACGGACCGATAGCTAGATAGTTTACTAGGAAATCTGCACTCATTACTGGCGAGTCTGGCGGTGGCTCGTTCATCATAGAGCGTAGTCGATTTTTTAAGTCGAATGTTTGTCTATCAACGGTCAACCACCAAGCGCTATAGCCGAAAGGCGATGCACGCTCTTGAATCCTCTTTTGCACGACTCCTGTATAACATTCAATATCGTGACTAACCAATCTTGATATGGCCATATCGTCTAAGGAAACGCCATATTTTTCCTGTCTTCGCTCATACCTCTCGAGCCAGATCTTCTGCAACGCACTCCTCAATTCAGTAGAGGCCTGCCTGCTTTCCTCCTCAAGACCGAGTGTTTCAATTCCGAACGTCTCATGCAGATATTCTGACAGGTCCTGAGTAGGCCTTGAGTCGCCTCGAAAATTACTGAGCCAGTCGGTGAAAGACCCGATTGAACGCCCACTCGACACAAACCGCTCGAGCAAATATGGAATCGCACCTTGCCATTGCGCACTTGGCATGCGCGCACAAGTTAATGATCTATTCATATGCCTTTCAATTTCTTCGATTACTCCAGGAGTTACGAAAAGCTTAAGGCCGACATCTAATGCAGTATCGATCATTCGCGTGAATCTACCCCTGCTATCCTCGCTCGATAGTAATGTATCCGAAATTAGCGGAAGAACTACAGTCGTGTCGAGCCAAAGAGTACCATGGGAGAACATTTTCTCTACTGCGCGTTGAACATCAGGTGTTTGTTGCAGAAATGCCATTAACGTGTAAGAGTCAGCAAGTGATCTCAGATACGCCTGAATAGGTGGCTCTTCGCTTAGCAAAAGCTCACGCACTCCAAGTTGAACTACGCTCAACCAATCAATCTGTGGTTCTTTATGCAACGTAGATTTTGCGAGCTCGGAAATTATTGTGGATTTAAAATCAGCGTCAGCAAGTGCGCCTAGCGAACCAGTTTGAACGGCTAATGCAAATGACTGACTTCGCTCGAAAAGTACGGCATCCATTACCGCGCGTAAAAGCCTGGATAACTCGGACTCGTACTGCAAGGGGATGCCTCGAACCGATGTCAGAAGCTTCGTGATGGATTTAATTGACTCCATAAGCTCAGTTTCCGCCAGCGCGTTTGCTGCCATAAACTCTTTAAATCTCACAACTTCAATATGGGACAGACAATATTCCCCACCAGGCCAACTCTTGATTGCTCCCTTCCCCAATCGAGATATAGCGGTGTCTACGTGAATACGAAGCTCTTCCGTCTTGTGTCTAGGGAAAACTTTTTCAATTCGAGAATATAGTTCAGCCTTTGATATACGGTTGTCAGAACTTGTCCCAATAAGAGCGGAGCGCACCATGGCTTCAAAAGCTAATTTAGTCAGCCCTTTTTCCCTAACATCGTCCTGCCACTGCAGTCCTAAAAACGTGAGCGCTGCAATTGCCTCGGGTGTATTCAATTCAGCACTTACGTGTGGGGTGACTTCATAGGACGCTAAATAAGGATCTACTATTGCGTGAGCCAATTCCTCCGCTGCGATCTGCCTTGATTGAGACTCATTTACCCGTTCGCAAAACCAGCTCTTATCGCGGATATCGAGCGACAATCCATGTTTGGTGCGAAATGTTTTCTTGAGGTCATCTGCATCTGCGCCGATTTGTTGATTGGTCACATACATAAGGACCAATGCATCGGGAAAGGTATCCTTAAGGCGGCGAACAGTTGCGTTAACCTTTGCACGCCAGTCTTTTGAGACTGAATACTGCGATAGCACCTTAGGATCTTCCACCGGAGCAAACAACTCTGAATCTCTACCGCCATCTCCAGACGGGCTCGCAACCGTGCGCAATTCATCAAACTCTGCTGCCAAGAATGTAGAAGCTAGACGTTCGAACGCAGCCCAATCAGCAGACTGAAGTCGATCCAAGGCTAACTCAAATCGTTTAGTTTTCACGCATGCTCCTTGGCAATCCAGCGCCAGCGTAGATTATAGATAGTTCGTTATCTCAGGCATTTTCATTTCACCAACGCCTTGGCTAGGTATCAACCAATCGATATACAGCATCATAGCCAAAGGACATCATGGTGCGTGGCCAATTGCATGGTAGCAGCCGAATTAGCTCTAGGTTGGTTCGCAGACGTTCACGTGGGCAGCGCTAGGCATACACCCTACTCGAAGAGATACAGGTCTGGTGTAAAGTTGTAGTTTGGCAGCACTTAGCGTTCGATTTGGGGCGAGAGCAGGTGCTCAAAAACGACTGCTTTTGGCCGTCAGCGACCGTTTGCGAACGTCCGCTATTGGCCGAAAGTAGCCGCACCGCTACAGTTCGTCGCTTCATCCTCGCCCACCAGGCACCACTCGATTACTGTACATGCATACAGCACTTGTACAGCGAATTACGCAGCATGAATTTCGACCAAGCGAAAACCCTCCGACTTAAGCAATGGCGCGCCACACTCGACGACCAAGACTTCCGTATGCAAAACCCTGAAGGCCACCGGGAAACACTCCATGCGATGGCTGCGGCGCTGCATGGCGAAGGACTGATTGATCAGCTTGAGCAGTTCGACATGGGCGAAATGGCAGACGCCGCTTACTGGCACGCAGTCGAGGAGTTGCAGAACTCGCCGGGCCAGTACCGCGGAGCGTCGACCTATGACGTCGTGCGGATCGACAACGGAGAGTTGTTGGGCACGATCAGCCGCTCAATCTTCGACTTCGCAACGACCGAGCCGCGCGGCGCGTCATCTTCCTATGACGGCAAGGTTTACTCGGGCCCAGAGGGGATACGCCTGAATCTAGGGCTTTCCCGGAATGTCGGCACTATTACGGGGCTGATTTTGGAGATGCACGGGCGGCGGTACCAATTGATCGAAACGCAGCGGATGATCCGCGGCATTTGCCACAACCCCATCGACGACCCGGACACTTACCGAGCGATGGTTGATGCGGCTCAGATTGCCCGGGAGAACCGGGATCTGCGCGTCATTGAAAAGGTGCGACCTCACATCGAGTCAGCAGCCTTCTGCATCTGCCCTGCCTGCCTCGATCGCTTTGGTACGCGTGATGACTGTCCGACCTGCACCGGAAAAGGTTTTGTGACGAAGTCGAAGACAGCAGGCCCTCCTTGAAAGCTAAATTCAGAATCTAGCTCGGCACGCCTTCAATCCCGGCTTAGTGACGGCCATGAACAGGTCCATTGAATTGATCTAATGGACCGATGCTAGATCGGGCTGCCAATCACCCTCAAGAAACATTTAGTAATATCTATTAAGCAGCACCAATCTTGCCTAGATGACGACAATCAAGAATGATATGCAATATCGATCACTGAATTGTTATCGAGACCCATAAACAAATCTTTTATAACCGCATTAATAGGGAAATTAAGCATGGGCGCACCTGCACCTGTAGTTTTAAGTCCAACTTTCGTTTACCCCGATGACAGCACTTGGATGACTGATCCATTTTGGCAGAGCGATTGGTGGAACAGCCCCACCTTATATTATCCGACCTTCGTACCAGGCGTAACCGAAGGGGCTGCTGAAACGGTAAATGACACTCTTTATGAAAGCCATATCAAAGCGATCACAGGCCAGAGCAAGTTTGTATTCGAGTTAAAATTACTGGATAAAGCTCTAAACAAAGGCGACGCTCTAAGCGCGACTTTAGATGTTTGGCAGTTTGTTGGAAAAATTCCAGCCTACTACATGACCTACCAAGACTGGCAATACGACCCATATTTTAAAAGCCAGATAGCAGCATATTCTACTGCAGACGACTGGCAAAGCAAGGGCATGTCAAGCAGAGATGCAATTATCAAAGTAAGCGATGACAAACTTGCCGGCCACACCAACTACTACGGAAATGACAACCATCTATCCGGCGGAATATTCAGCCCAGTAAAAGCGATGGAGAACTATCTGTTCGGAAATGGAGCGCAGATGAATGTCGACATCAACTCCATTCAAATGAATGTAAAATCAAGCGAACTTCCACTCTTGACTCAGCACATACAATTCACCAACGCACCAGGCACTTATCATATTTCGGATCCAAAAGTACAATACAATACATTTGACGACAGCATCGCAACAGGTTCGCTGCTTGGAAGAATCACACTAAACGTTGAAGGTGACTTCATCAGGCACGAAAATGGATCATGGAGTTTTTCAGGCGGCGCGCGAGCCTATCACGACGTTTTTGATTTCAACGCCAGTAACCGTGGTATGGTTGCGGAGACAGCTACAACGCTGGGAGCCGCTTTTGAAGGTACCGCGTTCGAAATTGATATCTACGGCACCCACCAGATCAATCTTGTCGGCGTTGGTAACGTTCCGTTAGACTGACGCAATGCGCGCTCGATTGGAATCACTATGAAAAAGAAAGATAAAGTTATCGCAATCTTATACCCATTGGCTTTGCTTATTGTCTCAGCAATAGGCACCACCATATTAATAAACAGCTACTCCACAGAAAAGTATAGCAGCGATGCAGATTCTTTGATCATCCCGCTCTCAGCAATAGCGCTCACACTTCTGGCGCAACTACTGCTTTTTACGTTTCAGCTACCCTACTACAAACATTCACTATCAACTCCTGAAAAACCCTTATTCAAAAAAACCATCGCTGTGTTGTCATCAATTGCCTCTTTGGCAATCTATGCATGGATCATTGAATTTTGGGATGGAACGATCAACCTCAGCCTGCAAATCATATATATCATTGCAGCAATCGCGTTCTGCGGACTGCAATATAGAGTATATAAAAAGCAGTAACACCAAATCACTTCTGGACTAAGCGCTCGGGTAGGTGCCATACCTACCCGAACGCTTTTCATTTAAAACTAGAAATACTCTTCGCGTATGTTTGGCACGCCTGCAACGCAATCAGTCCGCGGTCGCCTTGATTGGTAATGGCGATAATTCGTTGAGCATGCGCCGGGTCAAGTCGGGCTCGTACGGTTGCATGATCCACGCCGCCGGCGCCGGAGGTGGCTGACACCCCACAGCCTTTGGCAGCGTCGGTTGCGTCGAGGAGGACTGACAACCGCAAATCAGAAGTGGCAAGGCGATCGCGCAGGCGATCTTGGTCACGTTGAGCATCGGTCATTTTCCTGAAGTGGGTTTGCTCGCTGGCTGCCAAGCGCTGCTCGAGCGCCAGACGTTTGTCCTGCTCGGCTTGCTGCGCGGTGGCGGCGGCCTGGGTCAGTTGATTCATGCCGTCGGCGTGCAGCCGCGCCAGCTCAGCCAACTGCCCGCCGTAGCGCCAACCCTGAAACTGCCAAGCACTGCCGGCGCCGATCAGCACCAGCAACAGCACTCCGACCAACTTCCACGGCACGACCATCACGGAACATCCTTGAAGAAGACGTGACCGCCCAGCTTCAGGGTCTGATTCGCCTTCGCCGCCCAAGCCGGCGCCTTGATACTGACCGCGTAGTAGTGCGTGGCGCCACCGGTGGGATCCGGTACCGCGCCATCGATCACCTTGTCAGCGGCGATCCGGCATTGCGCCAGTTCGCGGAACGGGATCTGCTTCACGCCGATCAGAAACTGATAGTTCGGGTCGGTCTTGTTCCAGCAGCTGAACTGGTACGGCTTTTGGCACACGCCGGCGTAGCCCTCGCCCCACCACGAATTCGTCTTTCCATCGAACACACGATTGCGGATCGCCCAGGCCACGGCGATCTGGCCGGCCGTGCCTTCGCCGCGAGCCTCGCCCCACAGAGTGCGGGCAAGGATGTCGCGGTCTCTTTCGGTTGCAGTCATCACTTTTCTCCAGGCAAAAAAAATCCCGCTCAATGGCGGGTTGCAGGTGTCTCTGAAAATCAGCTCGGTTCGACGGGCCAAACAATGTTCGTGGGATAGCCAGGCTCATCTGGCAGCCGATTCAAAGCCACGCGGTACTTCTTCCACGCTTTCAGCAGCGCGACCTCGGCAGCAGTAGCGTCGTCAATGTCCACCGCATCTTGAAGCGGCGCGATCGCCTTATCAGCAATGACGCGCCGACGGGAGTTTTCCCCAACCACTGAAGCCAACACCCGCTTAGCCTCGGCTTCCGCCTTGATGGCCTTTGTAATGAGTTCGGACCAGTCGATATTCATGCGTGAAGCTCCCCTTCCAGTTCTTCGAGGACTTCCGTCGCTGGTGGCTCAGGCAATGACTGAGGCAGCCACACCGGGCCGTCAGGAACATCGACCAGCGGCTGCGGAAAGGCTTGCTCGGGGCTGTAGTTAAACGGCAATGGCAAAATGATGGTCATTTCCAGATCGCCATCGACGTTTTCCACCGGCCCTACAAACCAGCTGGACTTCACGGCGCCCAGCGGTAGCGTGTCCCCTGCCGACATTGCAGAAAAGTCGAATGCCTCACCGTTGATGGTCAGTACAGCGCCAGCGCGCGACATCGACAATGTGTCATCCCGACGCTGGGGAGAAAGATTGATTTTCATTATTTCCACCTGCCTACGGCCAAAAAGAAACAGTTGAAGGTGCCGGTATAGACACCACCCGCAGGGTCGAACACCAAAAACGAACCGAGTGTCGGGGACGTCGCGTCAGCTGGTGAGGTGGTCGTGAACTTGCCGGCGCCCCTCGCCCCCATAAACACCGAAGGCGTCGATGCAAAACCTACCGGGTAGGCCCAGTTTTGAGTGCCAATGATGCCGCCGCCATAGCCGGAGTTCATCGCGATAGAGAGCCCGGTAATGAGCAACCAGCAAAACATGGTGCCGTCGGCAAACTTTGTGTATTGGCCGTTCGCACTCGATCCGGCTTCGATAATCGCGCCAGTGGGAGCTCCGGCTACCCAAGACACCGTGCCAACGATTGGCGCCACAGCGGCAGAGCCAAGGCCCAGCCCAGTGCGCGCAGCCGCTTGAGTTGTCGCGCCGGTACCGCCTTGCGCCACAGGTAAGGCCGCGGGGAGTGCGATGGGGCTGCCGCTTGCGCCCATCGCAGCATAAAGCTCGTCGAAGTTACTCTGCGCTTTAGTAAATGCGCTGCGTGGCGTATCGCCGCCCACGCCTGTGGGGGCGGTGCCGAGATTAATCGTCTGCTTACTCATTTGATCACTCTGGTTTTTGGTCAATAAAAAACCCGCCTTGGCGGGTCTTTGTGAGGGATAGCCGCTAAAGCGGTCGCATAGGTCGGGCTGCAAAAGTGGTTCTGCCGTTCTTAGCAGTACCACCTTCGGAACTCACCATTGCGCCCACATAGCCATTCAGCGTTGTGCGCAAGCCGGCGTGAAAACCACACGGCGCCTGAAGCGTCGTGTTGCCGTTGTAGATCTTTCCGCCGAGCAAAGTGGAGGCCAGAAAATAATCGTCATAGGAGCCCGTCCACGGCATCTGGCAACCGCTCCAGTAAATCCCGGAAACCTCTCCGCCGCGACTGTCCAGCGACCAGCCTTCGTTTACAGGCAAGCCAGTCATTACCAGCAGGTTGTCCGCACCCACAAAAATTTGCTCATTGGCCGCGTTGCGCAGTCGCAGATCGTATTCGCTGGGCGCAGCTGTCGAGCGAAACGTTGCGACCAGCCATCGGCCGCTACAGTCAGAGCTGTTGAACGGAGCCATCAGATGCAGCTTGAAATAGAAGCCAGTCCAGTTTCCCGGTTCGCCCATTTGTACCAACGAGTGGTACATGCCTTGGTTGTTCGGATTCATGAAAACGTGCGGCGCTTCAGCGGTGGTTATGGGCGACGGGTACGTGATCACGGCTTGGGTGATGGTTACCGGTGCGGCAGGTGGCTTTCCGATCGTGTAGGTGCCGGAAGCGGCCACGTTCAGCACCCTGTTATCGCTGTCGATCTGAAAGAAGTTCTGCCCATTTCTGGACCTGAATCCATAGTCCATGCCGGCCCCTATTGGTAGGTGAGGATGAAAACATTGAGTACAAGCCCTGCCCCGCGGCGAACCCGAAGCTGCCCTGTCGACCAGAATACGGATGGAAGAACCGCGTTTTCATTGGTCGGATCGGGCAGCGTCACGCACACGAACGACTGTGCGGTGATTTCGGGCATGGCGAGATAGCTGGTGAAGTCGCTGGTGATGGGCGGGACGGTGACCTGCCTGGTGATGATCGACCGGACCGTCATGATCGAAGACTCAAGAGTCACCACGCCCGATGCGTTTTTCGTTCTCGCGCCGTAGTAGTCCATTACGTCATCTTCCCCAGAGCGGCGCGCTCGATGTAGTTCAAGTCATACACGTAGATCCCGTTGTTGTTGAGGAGCGTGTAACCGGTACTGGATTGGCCGCGCAGAGTGAACGTACCCGCCGGAATGTTGATTTCCAGTAGCGGCAATCCTTGGTTGTTCAGAGCCGCCGACTTGAGTGTCATACCCAGAATCAACTCCTTGATGAACGCCGTGTTGATGAACGCTTGGTTGATGAATACTTGCCCGTCTTGCACCACAAACGGCGCCGTGGGACTTCCACCCAACCCGTTCACGACCGCGAAGCGATCCGCACTGACCAGGAACTGGCTCTGCAAACCCGCCGGCCCGTTCTCGATGCCTAGACCAATTCCCGCTGCGACATATCGACCGTTGGAATCGATCTGCATCTTCACCGACCACATAGCCGAGGCTTTGCCATCCAATGCAACCTGCGCCTGACTGACCTGCTGAATGACAGCGCTGTTCTTGCCCATCTCGACTTGCACGGTGTCGACACGCTTGCCAGTGGCCACATCGCCCTCGATTACCGCGGACTGCAATGACCAAACGCCAACGAAGGCTTGCGTCGATCCCGCGTAACCTTCGGTTTCACCCGCCAGAGGTGGATTGACCTGCGCGAATACACCATCGACCTTTTCCGAAATCGCATCAACTTCACCCGTAACAACCTGGATACGGTTATTGACCGAGCCGGGTAGATCAGCGGGGCCATCGATCAACTCGATACGGTCACTCAGATGTTTGCCCAGCGCCGACTCGCCAATTTGGCCAGAGAAGTATTTTTCGTACTCAGTCTGATCAGAGCTGGCCTGACCATTGACGCCTACACCCTGCGGGTACCAAGGGCCGATGTTGCCGGTACGGTCCACCAGGCGCGCCCAGAAGAAGAAACTCGCCCCCGCCAGAATGCCCTGCATTTCATGCGATGCCTGCGGATAGGCGAAGTCACCGAGCTTGATCGCATCATCCCGAGATGTCGTCTTGCTGTACCAGATCTCGGTTCGCTGGGTGTCCTCTGCGCCGGGCGGGAAGCCCCACGCCATTCTGATGCCGTAGACAAGGCTGGCTGGAGTCAGAAAAGACACCGCCGGCGGTAATCCTTCCTTCCCTTTCAGATTGGTCAGGATCGAGTTGCGCCAGATCGACGAGATGTCGAACGCACTCACCGCCCGGACGCGGGCCACGTAAGCACCGGCGTAAATGCCGACCACGTCGACGCTGGTCATTCCGGTGCGTTGGAGCTTGATCCAGTTGCCGCTGTCCTTGCGCCACTCCACGTCATAGCCGACTGCGCCGGGCACAGCGGGCCAACTGATGGACATCGTGGCCACGGCCAAGCCTTGCGACACAACCGAGTTCGCCGTCAGTGTCACGTTTGCCGGTGGAGGAACAACGGTGATTGGAATTACGCTGATAGGCCGCTCTTCAAGGCGCGCGCCGGTATCGATGTGCGCAAATTTGCTTGGGTCGTACTGGACAGCCGAGATCTCAAACACACCCGGCTCAGGACGAGATACTGCCGTAACCCGATACAACGGCACAGCAAGGTCATCTGCATCCAGTGCCCAGACCAGTTCGGGCTCCGGTGTCACCGAGTAATTGGCCGTGACAGTGATCACGCGGCCCGCAACCGATTGCACGGTGCGTCCTTCGCAGGTGCCGTTCGGCAGGTTCAGGATCAGCCGATCACCAGCCTTGGCTTGGGTGTCGCGATCCAGTTTTATAGTGCGTCCAGCGACTTCCGAAATACGCCCACCAATTGGACGACCAGCAAGCAGTTCATCAGCAACTGGGATCACATATCCTGGCAGAGGAATGCGACCATCAAGGCCAACCTTGAAGGTGATTGCACGATCTCGTGAGTTTGTCAGCAGAGCCCACTTACCGCGACGCTGCGCCTCCGACTCTCGGGTACAACCGATCGCACTGATTTCAAGTGGGTTGTCGCCATAACGCCGTTGAAGCTTGGGGTCAGTTACGGCCGTGACATCGGTGTCGTAGTTGTTCGACGGATTGTCGTAGCTGATCAGGGCGCGGCTGTATCGAGTGCGCTCTGAGGCACTCGAGTAGGTGAATTTGCCATCAATAACGTTCGCCCTGGTGTAGGCGAAATCGAAGTCGGTGGCACGCGGCATATCCGAAAGCGAAAACACTTGGCCTTGGGCCCAATAGGTCATGCCTCGGTAGATCGCAGAGATATCGCGCAGCAGCGACCAGGCGTCAGCCTTGCCTTGCAGGTTCAAGCTGCAAAGGAACCGAGGCTCCTGGCCACCCTTCCCGTCCGGTACCAACTGGTCGCAATACTGAGCGATCCGGTACAGCTCCCATTTGTCGACTTGCCACGGTTTGATCCGCCGACCAAGGCCAAAGCGGTCACTGACGGTAATGTCGTACGTCATCCACGCGGGGTTATCCGACCACGCCTGTTTGAATGTGCCGTCCCAGATCCCGGTATAGCTCCGCGTTTCCGGGTTGTAGTTGCTCGGCACCGGCAGCTTTTTCAGTTGGGTGTCGACAGTCACGGCCGGGATATTGCGGAACTGCTCTGCGGAAAACTCGATGTAGAGCAGCGCGGTATTCGGGTACCGAAGCTTCGCGTCGATCACCTCAGTGAAGCCCGCGATGTTCATCGTGTCAGCGATTTTGTTGGGGTTGTTCTGGTTCGGTGTAATTCGCGTGACGCGCATCAGCCAACCGCTTGTGGCGGTAGGCAAGTCAATGCGGCGGGTGCGCTCATAAGTGCTTCCGGTTTTTCCGTCGACCGCCTCAGACAGTACCTGCTGGTACGCGCCGCCGTCGGTGGCAAGTTCGACCTTGTACTCAATCCGGTAGCCATTCACATTGCCGCTTGCATCGACAGCTTGCAGCATTGGCCAGGCGAAGCGCAGGCGCACTGCCGACAGATCCGTATTGGCGATAGCTCGAACCCACGGCGTCCCGCTGCGCAACTCAATGCCGAGAGTGGTTTCGTTCTCTACCGACGGGATGCCTTGGATGTAGTCCTGCTCAATTGAGCCATTGCGATACTCAAACTTCACGTTAGGGAAGTTCATGTTGCCTTGCGGATCTTGCAGTGGCGTGTTGTCGAGATAGATGTCCCGAGCGGTGGGATTGCCGGCAAACTCACCCTCACCCATTGCGATCAGCATTTTTGCTACGGCCACAGAGCGCAGGCTATCCGGCGCCTCGGTCGGCGTCTTTGGCTTGCTGCTGCCGCCCTTCTCGCCGTGAACTTCCATTTGCAGAGCTGCGCCCATGCTTTCCTCCAGGCAATAAAAAACCGCCTCTTGGGCGGTTGCGGTGTTCGTTCGGTAGGCTACATCTGGTCTTCGGCGTAGATCGCGGCGCTGATGATTGCTCCGCCCACCCGACGCTTGCCGTAACAGAGTGGGACCGGGTTACCAGACGCAGTAGTGTTCTTGGCGCTGCCGAAGGCGTAGCCGGGGGTGTTTTCGGGGGACGCGCTGGTTTTCAGGCCACCGGCCTGCGGACTGAGCATTTGAATGACGCCACCGGCGACCAAGCCAATACCGGCGCCTATAAGAGGAGTACCGAACGGAGTCGCGGAGAAAATGACACCCACAACAATCAATATAGCGCCGACGATGGTTTGCAATACGCCGCCGCGCTTACTGCCTACAACCACTGGCGCAATTCGTATATCGCCACTGCCGTTATAGTTCAGTTCTTTCTCCCCAATGTTCCGCTTGTCTCGAAAAACGGCAAACTCTAAGCCTCGAGACTTGGCGTTTGATAGAAAACGCTCAAAGCCAGGTATCTGTACACACAACGCTTTGATCGCTTCGGCTGGCGACCTAACCGAAAGCCTAAAGGACTTTCCAAACTGCCGAAGCTGGCCATAGAGTCGAATGGTCGTCATCGGCTGATAGTTGATTACTGATTCCTGCATCGGTTTCTCCGGACAATAAAAAACCGCCCGAAGGCGGCCTTATGAGTTTCGTTTTCAGTTGTAGTCGACGTATGGCCCCAAGTAAAAACCTGCCATATCACCGCTGATTCGGTACAAGCTTTCTTTGCCGGGCTGAACTGATGCTGAGATAGTCCGGATGGCAGCGCCCGCGCACAGTCCAGAGCCCGCTAGACCGGCACCAAGGTTTGGCGTTCCAGGAGGCAAGTAGAAGGTAGCTCTCTGCCCCGTGCCAATTTTCGCTGCTTTGCGGCCATCAACGTAAACGACGATATCGCATCCCGACCCGACCGCGCCGGAGTCGCGCACGACTGTGATTTTACCGCTTTCCCCTGAAGGCTTGGACTGGAAGGCATAGGCCTCATCCGCCGGAACAGGTTGCGCATCTCGAACAGAAATTGCAGTTGAGGCACACCCCGCCAACAGCGCTACCGCCAAAGCTCCTATCAAAATCCGCATATTTATTCCTCTTGGCTTTGCACGCTGAAGGTGCAGAAATAGAACGAGATTTTTTCGTCCTCAATATCCCTCAGCTCGTACCGGATTCGATCCAGACCGTCGTCAATGCGAGTCACGACGAGGTCCATGAATTGGGTTAGTCCGCCACCGAAGCCGCTTAGGTTCAGTGCGCTGACGTCTTGGAAGTTGACCGTCACCGCGCCTGTCTCTGGATCGTCAGAAGAAGACATCGTCAGTGCTAGGCTGTACTTAAAATCCTGCATTTCGACTTTCATTGAGACGACACAGTTGTGCTCGAAGAGAAGCTCGTTTAAACGAGAGACGCCATCCATGCAGGTCACTCCTGTGGAAATCTGGGCAATGTAGAGCACCCGATGAACCGATGCAAAAAGCCCAGCGCAAGACAGGGCTCAGCGATACGCCTCACCTGTGCCTGGTGGGCTCTGACTTCTCCGTCAACAATGAGTCGATGACTCTGCCTGAAGAATCAAACCGCGCGGTGAACGCTTGACTCTTATAGCCGACCCCTAAAAAACCCGACCGAACATAGACCCAGCCAACCATCTTGTTTCCACTTGCGTCTTCGGTAAGTAGATAGGGTGGCCCAAAGCGATTCAGGAGCTCTTCCCGAGTGGTTACCCCTTTGGTTATTTGATCGGTGTCCGAATGGGATATAGGTCGTCCGACGGTCTTGCAAGCCGACAATACGCATACCAAAGCAAACACAAGAAACTGACGCATCAACTGCTTTTTCCGTTTTTGAAGATAGCCTCTCATCATACCGAGAATGCTTGCCCTGGCCATAGACACTGTCCAGGCATCCAGCGTGGATGAAAGGACAGTGGAAGAATTGGATCCATAAGTAGTAGCGTTGTGCCTTATTTTTCCAGAAGGATTGTGGATGGATCTCGCTACTGATTTGCCTAGTTACAAAGATCTGTATCTCCCTGTTCTGGTCGCTCTGGCTTTTTGGGGCTTCAAAAAAGCTTTCGTTCCCGCACAGTTCGCCACGCGGAGAGCCTTCCGACGGTCTCGATGCAAAGAGCTGAGAAAGGCGAAAGCGATTCGTGTCGATGCCTTCGCTGTACAGCGACAGCTTCAAAAAGAAGGCGCGCTTTTTGTAGCTTTCATGTTGTCAGCGATCGTATCGATGGGGATCATGTTAGTCGCGCTTCAAACTACCACTTCAACAAGTCGAATCATTTACCAACTTGTTTACATGGGTCCACCGCTCGCGCTAGAGGTGTGGTGGTTATCGCAGAAAACGTTTGTCGAGACGCTCCTTCAAGAAGCAGGTCGCCTTGGGCATGGTTTCACGAGAACCATCCCCTCCAGATATCTCTCTCTGAGGCGAGCAAAAGATCGCGAAGTACGGCAAGAACAAATCAGGATCGCGAAGAAAACGGCGACCACTTGGAAGCAAATCAAACAATGCTGATTGACTACAAATAACCAGTCCTTTGACTGCAAGCCCAAGGACTGCGATTGCGCCAATTTCGGCGCGTTTATGATCTGGAGGTCAAAGATGCAACCAACAAGATTCAGCTATCTGCTGATGTCGGAAGATGACAATGCCATGATGGTGATTGTGCAAGCTGCCGTAGGCAATGAAACCCGGCACAACCACAAAGGTCTTCACGCCTTCAAATCCGATCAGACATTTGCGCAAATTCACGCGGACCTGAAGAATGCAAGCCAAGAGTTTGCACTTATTCAAGTTGAAGATATTGCTTATCAAACTAGTGACGGGGCGTTACAAGGGACTCTGGCTCACCTCTATTGAGGTCGAAACTTCCCACCTGTGTATATGACTTTTCCGCCTCTTACTTCAATTGAGGCACCCTCTGTAAGGTGATACGGGCCGCTGAGGACGTACTCGGCGCGCCCGTCCTGCACATCAATTCCCACCGGATCACCGTCTGGTCGATGCCCCAGTTTTTGTCGCCAAGCAATTGCCGGCTGATACGGGTCTGTATTTTTCATAGGTTCTCCTGCGGCCAAGCCGCATCATTTGATTGATTTTGCATCTTTGTGCCTGAGGATTAGGCGCGCGCGGTCCAGCCAAGGCCCGCCGAAGACAATGACCTCGGACGGCCTGCCGTACAGATGGTGCAGCAGGAACGGCCCGGGGCCGAAGGTTGCTGCATCCTCTCCAGGCAGTACCGGATCGGTGCCGAGGAAGATGCCGGCGTGGTTCGGGTAAACCGTCCGCCCTACTTCCATCACGATCATGTCGCCGCGCTGCGGCTGGTCAACGCGGTAGAAGCCGGCGGCCTCGTAGTTCGCTTCGTACAGGCTGGCGTTGTCCTTGCTCTCCCACCAGCCATCGGCGCGCTTGAAGGCCTCGAACTCCAGCCTCCATTCGCGCTTGTACCAATCGGCGCAGACCTGCCAGCAGTCCCAGGCACCGTGCACGAATGGTCGTTTGAGCAGCGGCACATCGCCGGTCGGAACGATGGTACGCAGATCGCCCTCGGGCCAACTGAGGATGTGCCACGGCAGCGCGGTGGCTTCGCACATGGCCAGGTCGCGCGGCGAAGGCCGGCTGGTGGCATCCGGATGCGAGTGCACCACACCGATCACCTCGCCGACGTCCTCGGCCGCTGCGTATTGCTCGGGATCGATCCGGAACTCTTCGTTCGGCTCGGTCGAGACATTGCGGCACGGGTAGTACTGCTGCTTGCGACCCACGGCCAGCAGCAGCCCGCAGCACTCTTTCGGGTATTCGGCCGCCGCGTGCGCCTGGATCGCGCTCAAGATGTGCTTGCGCATGGTCAGCTCCGTGCAATAAGAGAAACGGCTGGAAAGCCACCGTGTGGAAGCTGGTTGTTTTCGCCGAAGCGCAACTTGCAGGACTTCAATCCGCCCTTGCACTCGTCTTTGCTGGGGTCGTCGACGGGATTGTCATCGTCATCAAACATCGCCCCGCCGGTGTAGTTGCAGTTAGGCCCACGATAGCCGCCGGTCATGGCCCAGTGGCAGAAGGTCGTCATCTGCCGCCCGGGCAGCCCGTGGTTGTCGATCTCGCCCGGAGACGAAAGCTCCCACTGGACAACCTCGCCGTCTTCGCCTGTTTTCTGGTCGATGAACCAGATTTCCAGCGCCTCTTGCGTCGGGTCTGCTGTCGGATTTCCTTCCGGGAAGTTCGCAGCATCCAGATACTGAGCCAGCGTCTCGCGCACGGTCAGTTGAAACTTCAGCAAGTCATCGAAGGCCAGGCACAGCGCGGTGATTCGTCCGTTGACGTTGCCAGCCATGAAAGTCGGCCGGGTGGCGCTGCCATTACTGTCCGCGCCGATACCCTCAATCTGAACTGGCCACGCCGCATACTCATTGCCTTGCCAGAAGATCGACTTCGCTGGCAGCTCATCAACTGAACCTTCATAAGCCAGCAGCTCTTCGGGTGTATGCGGGATTGCGTGAGCATGGAACCGCAGAATATCCGCACCATATTCAGTGCCGTCGATTTCGAACAGGCGAATCTCGCCGCCGGGCTCCAGTTTCTGGATGTCCGTGATCAGTGCCATACGGCGTTACCTCAGGGGTGAAATGTTTGTTCGAATGTAACGGTCAGTGTGTAAACCGATCCGCCTTTGTGGGACGGCTGAAAGCCGGTGCATTTGTAGAGACCAAGTTCGCCGAGCGGCGGCGTCCAAAGGAATGCCTTTGCACCTTTATGGCGTCGAAGGAAGGCGATGATCTCTTTGATCCTCGACGAGCTCCCGGTATAGCTGACAGGCCATGACTGCTGCTCATTGTTGATGCCGTCAGAAACAGCTTGGCCGTAACCATCTCCGAACTGCTTTGTCCGCGTGCGCTGCTTGATATCGCCGGACGCACCCTTCTCCGTCGGCCAAGTGAATCGCTCAATTGCCATGAATCACCCCGTAATGGCTCGGTTGATTTTCCCGCCCCGCCGAAGGTCAACGCTCACCAGCTTTTGATAGCGCTGATCTACGAAGTCAGCTAGGTCCTTGCCAAACTGCTCGTAAGCCGGATCGTCAGCGGAGGAGCTGGTCGAGCCATCGCTGGCCACCGTGACTTGCACGCTGATTTGCGTAGATCCAGCAGCACCGCCGCCCATAGCGCGAACGCCGAGAGCGCCGCTTGATGTCCTGGTCAAAGGCATGATTGCCTCTGGCCCAGCCTCACCCATCACGCCTGTCCGCCCCCCTGCCATCCCGAAAGCTATTGGCGTACTGACAACGCTGTTGGTGAAAGCGCCACCGTTGGCGAACATCTGCGCGCCACCACTCCAAACGCCACCCATGGCTTGAATGCTACCCGGCGTGAAGCTGGACAAATCGGTTCCGGTATAGCCCGCAGTGGTAGAGCCGGCAGAGGCCGTGCTGCCGCCAAAGTAGGAACCAGCAGCAGACACACCGACACCCACTAGCGAACTGAGCAAGCCAGATGCAGCTTGCCGCGTAGCGATACGCGCCATGTCCGCCAAAATCGACTTGGTAAAGTCGGCGAACGACAGCTTCCCGGTCATGGCGAAGTTGACGATCGCGTCTTCCATCGAGCTGAAGGCGTTGGTGAAAAGGCTTTTGGTTTGCCCGGCTACGTCTCGCGCAGAGTCGAGGTAGTTCTGCCACGCTGAGAATGCGCCGGCGCTCCAGTCACCTTGAGCCGCTGTCATCTCGTCATAGTTGGCTTGGACGGTGTCGTGCAGATCCTGTTGTGTGGTTTTGAGCGCCGCCAGTTTCTGGGTGTACTCATCGAGGCTCATGCCTCGCGAGCCGTCACCGTACTGGTTGGCCAGATCGAGCTTTTGCTGGTTGAAGCGGTCGTCGATGGCGTTCTGCTGATCCGTCAGCCCGCGCTCCCGATCACCTTGACCAAGTCCTGCCGCAGCCCGTTGGCCCTGCTGACGCAACGTGTCGACTTGCTGCTGCAACGCGCTGGTGTAGGTTTGAACGGCCTGCTCCTGTTTCCTCAGCCTGCCCTGTTCATTCTTCGCCAGTACATCGAGCTCGCTATCCGCCGCCTTCTGCGCCTTGACCATATCGGTGCGAGCGTCGGCGATCTTTTGGTCGAGTTGAATGCGCTGCTCGGCCGTAGTGCTGGCCTTGGACTTCGCGGCTTCCAGCGCTGCGATCTCCGCCTCGTACGCAGTGGTGATCTCGTCTCGCTCGTTACCGATCAACGCCTCGCGCTTGAGCAAATATTCCTGTTGCGAGATCAGCCCAGCCTTCTGCGCGGCATCCAGTTGTTTCTGGATGTTCGCGTATTCGGCTTGGATTTCCTTCAGGGCATTCTGCGCCGCGTTATAGCCGGTGAGGTCGACGGCGCCGGCCGAGGGGCCCTTCTGATCTTTGTTTTTGTCCTTGATGTTCTGCAGTGTTTTGGCGACGAAATTAGCCTGAACCTTTGGGTCATCGGGGTTGGCCTTTCTCAAAACCTCAACGTCACGGAGGTAGGCTTTCGTCAGCTTGTCGCGCTTTTCGGCATTGGTCAGGTTCGAGTCGCTGATCTGCTTGAGTCGCTGCTCAGCTTCGACCCCCTCTTTCTGAGTTCGGACCTCATCCTCTTTCGCCTTTACCCGCTGCTCGCCGGTGAACAACATGAGCTGGAGTTGATACAACTCTTGTTTTGAGTCCGCGAGTTTCTTTGCTGCATCGGTGTCGTTGGGGTCAGCATTAACAGCGCTTTGCGCGTAGGCCACGCTCTGGGTGAGCTCGGTAATGCGCTGCACCGGGCCTGCTTCCCGACCAATGCTCTTGAGCGCATCCAGCGATTTTTTGGCTTCATCGGTGATGCCCTTCCAGGCCTTCTCAATGGTGCCGAGGTTGTCGGTGATCTCGGTGGAGCGATTCTTGACCGTATCGGCGTAGGTGTCGGTCAACAACTTGGCTGCGCCGATGGTGTCGCCCTGCTCTTTCAGCGCGACGATCTGCGAGTAAACGGAAGCAGTCAGGAAGTGGTATTGATCATTCAGCTCTTTCGCCGCTGCGACTGGGTCCTTTGCGATTTTGACGAACTCTGCAATGGTCGCGTCCACGGATTTCCCCGTGGCGTCTTCCATGGCAGCTGCGGCGTCTGCAATACCCTTGAAGCTTTCTCCGGCAATTACTCCAGAGCCAGCCAAGAGCGCAAGCGAAGCAGCAGCCTCGCTTGTTGTGCCATTGGTGGCACTGACTTGCTGTGCCAAGTCGGCCAGTTTTCCCGCCGACGAGCCTGCTGCATTGCCTGTCAGGATGAGAGCTTTGTTGTATTCGTCAGCCTCTTTGCTGCCTTGGCTATACCCGTAAATCAGGGCCCCTATTGCTGCCACCGCAGCGACCACTGCGGCGGCCATCCCCAACAGGCTCGCTGAAGCGCTAGTCACGCTTGGGGTGATCGCACCGACAGCTCGTTGCGCGTTCTCAGCGGCTTCTGCCGCAGTGTTTGAGCTTTCGGCCAGATCAGACAGGCTTTCGCCCGCCTCGCCCGCGTTGTCGGCAACATCCTTGGCGTTGGTAGCGATACCAGCGAGTGACTCACCCAGCACCGCCGCACCAGCGCCACCGGTGAAAAGCGAGCGGAATTTGTCCTTCAGTGCTTCAAGGGTGGCGCCGACACCGCCGAATGAGTCTTTGATCTGCCCACCCTGCTGGATGAGTACCAACAGCGGGTTTTGCCCACCGGCCAGGCTGGTGAAAATATCCGTGAATTGCGAAGGAAGCTGCCGCAGCGCCGCTTCGGTCTGCTTCGAACTGGTCCCCGTCTTTTTTAGCCCCTCGTCGAAGTCGCCCAACTTCTGCCGGGACGCATCAATGCGGGTCGAGTATTCGCGGAACGTATCGGGATCAATGAGGCCGGCTGTCTTGTACTTCTGCAACTGCGCCTGCTGCTGGTCCAGCTTGTCGAGCGCGGCAATCGCAGGATTGATTTTGCCCAGCAGAGCTTGCAGGCCTTCAGCCTGAACGCCAGTGGCTGCGGCGGCTTTCTTCGCCGCCTCAGCCTCTTTATCCGTCGAGCCGACCAGTGCATCCGATTCGGCCTGCAAGCGCCGTTTCAGTGCCGCCAGGCTGCTGACCGAGGATCCTGACGCATCCATTGCCGACGCGTTCGTGCTGATACTGGTGGTCAGGCGCTGGTAATAGTCGCTCGACTCCAGCGAGGCCTTGGCCATCGCCGTCAAGCGCTTCATGGCGTCGTCGGTGGATTCGGAAAGCTTGCCTTCGGCCGAGGCCAAGCCAGTGGATGCAGTCGCCGCCTTGTCGAAACCAGCAGCAACACCATCTGCCGCTTTCTCAGCCTTGGCGCCGGCCTGCGCGAGGCGCTCCAGATCCGTGGTGGCCTGGACTGCCTCGCCCGAATCAACGGCAAGGCCTAATTGCGCAATTGTGCCCGACATGAGTGCTCCATTACTTCGATTCGCTCATGACGAGCAGGGCCTCGACCTCCATAGCCTGAAGGTCTGGGAAGATCTCTCTGAGTTGTTTTCTGGATGTGCCGACGAAGTCGGAGACGTCTCGAAGAACTGTGTAATCAAGGCCGGTAGCCCCGCCCATGCCGGTGCGCCACTGAGTGGACATGGCGTTGAAGACCACGAAGGCCGGCCAGTTTTCAGCCAACACTTCGCACTCTTCCTCGGGAATATCTGAGATAGACAATCCGAACGCCGCCAGATCCGCTTCAGATGGCCCCGGCTCGTACATCAGGCGTGCGACCTTTGTCAGTTTCCCAATCGGGCCGCCGAGAAGGCCTTCTGATAGGCATCGACAATCGCATCACCGGCGCCGGCCGAGGTTTCCACAAGAGCACGGATCGATTCCGGGTTCAGTTTGTCCTCGAAGCCCCAGCCCGTGACCAGTTGAGTGATCTGCTCGATCTGCCGTTCGACGTGGGAGTCGGTAATCTCGACGAGCGTGAGGTCATCACCTTTGGCCTTGAAGCGCTCCTGGTCTTCCTTCGCGCTTTCCTGCCACCCGGCGAACAGGACTGCCAGTTCTTTGCGATCGCGGTACTTGAACTCGAACGGGACCTTGATCGTGGTGCCGCCAACGCGAGGAATATCGACGTCGGCTTTGAACGTGGGGTTTTGGGCGATTTTAAATTTGGCCATGGTTTACACCGCCGACGCATAGCGAGCCGGGCGACCGGTCAGCGCCACGCTGATAACGCGAGTCATCAGGTTGTTGCGCGACATGGTCGGAGTCGACGTGATCGACACGTAGCCGTTGTAAACGATGCTGCTGCCGCCCGGCAGATTCAGGCGCAGAACACGCGACTGCTTGTCATCGTCGGCGGCCTCGCAGATATCGACGTAGGGCTTGGAAGGATCGTCGGCCACCGTGATGGAAAGCGTGATCGGGTTCTTGGTGGTCGGCATCTGCCGATCATCATCGTCAGCCAGGAAGCCGAACGTCAGAAACTGCTGATCGCCACCGGTGGAGTTCAGTTCGGTGATCTGCGAGATCTCGGTGAACGAGGTCACTTCGCGTGCCGAGCCGACGCCGGAGCCTGCCGGATATTGCTGAACGTTGGTGGTGTTCACGCCGCCCAGCGCGAAGGTGCCGCTGGCGATATCGGCAACGCGAACGGCTCGACCGTCGAGGCGCGTCCAGCCGGAGTTAACCGCGATGATGTCGCCTTCTGCCAGGCCATGCGCCGCTGCAGTAGCCACTGCCGGGTTCGCATTGCTCAGCGAGGTGAACGGGATTGCTGTGCCGTAGGCGGAAGCAATTTCAAAGGTTGCGCCGTTGGGCATTTGAATGCCGGCCATGGGATTTTCCTCTTCTCAGAAATGACAAAACCCGCTCAAAGGCGGGTTCTGGATTTGCCCAATGGGCGGTTTAGTTGGTGTCGGCTCGGTACTGGAACGACACCGGCACGGTGAAAGTTGTGTCATCCGGCATGCCCAGGCCTTGGTCGACTGGTGTCATGGTCACCACGGTCAATGCGCCCTTTTTGTTTCGCTCGTACAGCGGGAAAAGCGCAGTGATCTGGTCAGCCAATGCTCCGGCCGCACCACGGAACTTGCCCGATGGCGTCACGATGCTGACTTGAAACACGCCGGTGTACATCCTGTGGTCGCCGCCAAGCGTGTTGCTCGCGGTGTCGGCCGGCAGCGTGTAAGCCCTCAGGTACGTAGCGTCGGCAACGGGCGTGAAGGCCTCATTCTCGACGACAACCTTCAGCGGTACCGGCAACGCTTTCGCCCATGCGATCAGCCTTGCCTCGTAGATCGAGGCGATGAGGTTATGACTCATACCTGGTTGTTCCTGATGGCCTCCAGCACGATCTGCTGGAAGCGGGCCACGGTGATGCGAACCATCCCGCCGGGTGCCTGGGTCGAATGCCCGAACTCCAGAGGGATGGCGTAGCCAAGGCTGTTGGTGATGTAGCAGGTATCCCCCGCCTTGAACTCAATGGCGCCGGCAACGATTCGCGCCGTGGATTTGGCACCGCTCGGATCGACTTCGTCGGTCGTTGTGCTATCCGGTGATCCGATGCAGAACATCCAGTTGCCGCGGAACCGGCCGCCGACGTAGCCACTTGGCGCAGTGATATCCATGCCGTCTTTCAGCTTGCGCCCAGGCTTCAACCTGCCCGTCTTTGTCAGGTTGGTCGGATCGTTGCGCAAGCCGCTGTTGTGGTCGTCCACCGCCTTGTTGTACTGGCTCGCGACGGCGTTCTGCGCCCAGATTTCAGGGTTGCCCACCGGAGACATGCGGATGACGCTGTTGCCGAGTTCGATGATGATCTCGCGAAGGCTGGCGTCAATGGCTTCCGTGGCTTGGGTCGCGAATTCGGCGAGGCTCAGTGCAAAACTGCCAGACTGCCCGGAGTACTTGGATGCCATCTTCAAACCCTCAGCTGAATTGTCCAGCTGGCACCCACGGGGTCCTGGCTGACGTTCAGAGCGCGCTTTCCGTCGATGATGTCGCCGATTTTCGGCTCGGCAATCATCGCTGTCGGCGCTCCCTCAACAGTGACGTACAACTCGTTCTGCAAGATCAGCAGCTTTTCGTCGGTTGTCTGAATCAATGACCCGTCGATTTCCTTGGCCAGGTAGCTGCCAAACACTCCACGACCGCCGTAGGTCGTGGTCACTTCGGGTGCACCGCCCAGGTCAGGGTCATACTCGCCCGCAATCTTTCGCACACCTGTCACTGGCTTGACCGCATCGGCCAGGCCATCAGGATCATCGAACGCCTCAGCCATTTCGGCCTGGATCTCTTCGCGCATGCCCATTATCAAGTCCTCTTGAGCATCATTACACCGGAGCGTTTGATCCACGGGTCGAGCAACGCCAGGGCGAAGTTCACGCCCGCTGACTGATCGGCAGAGCCCGCCACATAGGTCTTGCTTACAGACGTTCCGGACTGCGCCGATACCGTCTTGCTCTGCACTTCCTTCTGCGTGGATGTGTACAGCTTGCCCGCCGCCGCCTCTTTGGCGACCTGAGCGCCGGCTGTTTTGATCTCGGCCGGAACCGGATCTGGAACAGCCCGCTTAATCTTGGTCGTGAGCCAGGCATTGGCCATGGTCACGGCAAGGACCGAATCACCGGTGCCGGCCCAGCCAGGACCGAGCTGGGCGTCAACATCGGCGACGGTGATGAAGTCAGTCATGTGCTTGTCCTTATTCCGCTGGCACCAGGGCCAGCAGGTCTTCTTTCTTGGCGGTCGCGTCGAAGGTAATACCCTTGCCGGTCAGCCACTCTTTCAGCTCGGGGACTTTCATTTTCAGAGGGTCGGTTTCCTCGGCTTCCTGCTCATTGCCGTCTGAGACCTTGATGCCAGCCGCTTGGTAGGCACCGACGATATCCGGCGCATCGCCATCGACGACCACCTCGGTGGCGGAGCCGATGACGCCGAAGAATTCGCTCAACAGGCGGTAGCACACGCCGCGCTCTTTACCCGGCTTGTCCGTGTAGATCACTTTCATAAATCACCTCAAAAGCACCCCGGCGCCGATAAGGGCGCCAGGTTGTGGGCCGGATTACGGCGTGGTGGTGCCGCTGATCACGGCGGCGAATGGGACCTGCTTGCGGCTGAACACACGCTGCCAGTTGGCTGCTGCCGCGTATTGGGTCGCGGTCGGGCTGGCGTTCTGGGCCTCGGAGCCTTTCCAGCTGAAACCGGCAGGCTGGAGGATGTAGGTCTTCCGCTCCCACAGCACTTCTGCACCGCCGCCGTTGCCGCCGCCCGGCTTACGCTCCAGCTCGACCGGCACCTTCGGAGCGCCTTCACCGTAGCCGAAAGCACCCTGGCCGAAGAACACGGACAAGTATTTGCCAGCGCCATAGACCAAGCCGTCATCCATGAACACCGGTTTACCCAGGTAGGTAGCTAGGATGATCTTGCCGTCGGAGTCGCGCAGGTACTCGATCAGGTCTTGCTTGACCATCTGGTTCATCACGATCGAGTGCACGCCGATCGCGCCGAACTGATCAGCAGCATCGCCGGCGGTAAACGCGGCATCCTGAAAGGCATTGGCGTTGATGGTCGTGCCCGCGTCGATGACCATGTCACCGCCGTTATTGGCGATGTTCGAGGCGATGATGCCGCGAGCGGCACCCAGGGTGTAGCGCTGCCACTGACGAGTCCAGTAGGTGCCGAAGCGGTTGCGGATCTGCTGCTGTGGTTCGGTGTTGGCCAGCTCCGCAGTCAGATCGGTTACGCCGTAACCTTTGTTGAGGTACAGAACTCGGGCACGCATGCTGTCTTGCTCGACCTTGCCGACTTCGCCTTGGTCATTCGGGTCATCGTTGCTGATGTTCGGAGCTTCATCAGCGTTGAGATCCTGCCAGTAGCTGATCTCGGCGGTGCCTTGGCTGCCGGACGCAATCGCATCCAGCACAGGCGAGCGGGTCACAATGCCCGACTCGTACACAGCGGTCTTTTCCGGGCTGTTAACCGGCGCCAGGGAGGCGTAGTAGTCGCCGACGAAGATGTCGGTCAGTTGGGTAGTTGCCATGGATTAGGTTCCTTTGGTGGCCTGGATTTTCTTGAAGAGCTCAGGGTTGTCACGGGCGATCGCAGCGCGCTCGGTTTCCGTGTACTCACCCCACTTTTTCGTGGCCTTGCCACCTTGATCGCCGGTCGGACCGGCACCCTGAGCCCTTGGCCACAGGTGTGTTGCTGTTTCACGCAGCGATTCCGCCCATTCGAGCGGCGACAGCGGGGTTTTCCCGTCCTTCCCGTAAACGACCTCGCCGTCACGGTCGGTGGCAATCGCCTCGCCGTCTTCACTGAGTTTGAAAGTGCCCCGGGCGCGCAAGATGATGTCCTCCGCAGCCTCGGGAAGCGCGCCAGCCTTGATGGCGGCAGCACGGATGGAATCAGCGAGTACCTTGTCGCTGTACTTGGCAGCGAAGGCTTCGGCCTTGTCGGCTCGGGTCTTCTCGGCGGCCAGTTTGGTGTCGTAGTCAGTGCGCAGGCGCTCGGTGCGGCGAGTGATGACCTCGTCCAACTTGCCCTCGGCAATCAACTTGGTCTCTTCGTCCTGGCCCACCTTTGTCAGCAGCCCCTTCACGGCGGCGATGTCCAAACCTTCGAACTGGGTCTTGAAGCCGTCCAGTTCGGTTTTGGTAGTCCGGAGCGAGCCAAGCAGCTCGGAGTTTTTGTTCTTGAGGCCCAGGGTCGCCGCCTCTACCGCTTCAGCGATCGCGGATTTGACTGCTGGGTCTTCAAGATCAATCTGGTTTTCGTCTGCCACTTGGTGCACCCCTTGGGTTTGGTCGGCCCGCTTTGCAGGCATAAAAAAACCCCGGCATGGCCGGGGTCCTTGGTAACTCAGAAATATTTTCAGTCTTGGCGAAGACCGCCATATGGAGCGACAGCAACTTGAATAGCTATCCTGCCTGCCAGTCCTATGCTCGGAAAATTAGCAAGGTCTTGACCTGATAAATTGCGTAGGTCTCCAACAGTCTTGATGCCCTCATTGAGCAACGACATCCGCCAGCGCTTCTGGATACCGAGCTCTTCAATGCTGATATCCAATAATGTGTCATGTCGGTTAGATTGTTCGATTAGCGCGGAGAGAATAGATTGCGCAGCTTTTTTACTGTCAGCTTCAACCAAGGCTTGCGTAGATGTCCCGTCATGCCTGGTGATTACGTAGCGGGTAACTTCACGAATTTTGTATTCGGGCTTCATAATGTCTTCTCCGGCCTGCGCACAGGCTGAGTAATGGGATGGCGACTTGACATCGCAAATCCAGCGTACGCCCTCACCAGAAAACCTACAAACGCTTTCCGTTTTCCACCAAGCGGAGTCCGCGCATCACCAGGTAATCAGCAAACTGCGTCCTGCTCGGCGCATATGGCGGAGGTCGCATGCGAAAGCCGGGCGTATCACGATTGAGCCTCGTCCGCCGGCCGTTCGGCTCCGAGCAATGCGTCGGCTCTTCGATCTGGAAGCCCTGCTCGTCTGCGTACAACTCGACAGCCAGCCGCACCTGCCCCCATTCAAGCTCAAAGGGCACGAATGTCTCGGACAGCATCTGGTATTCGATCTTGCAGTCACGCCGTGGCCATGCCATAGCCTGCTTGGGATTAGCCTTGCTGCCTTTCCACTGGCGAGCGTTGATGTCGGCTGCAGCGCGCAGCAGCAACTCGACCTGATCGGGCTCTGCTTCAGGGATCCGAAAGCCGTAGTAGTCGCGGTAGAAGGTCAGCTTCTCCAGCGGTACAAAGCTGTTGGCATCCGGCCTTCCCTGCCCATCCTCAACAATGATCTGCATCGGTCATCTCAACCTGGTGGAGTCCCGAGTGTAACGCCTGCCCGGGCGAACATGTCAGGCTCAATGGCCTTCAGTTCGGCCAGGGTCAGCGGCTTGAACTTCTTGTCGAGCTGCAGCTTGGCGAACTTCTCCGGCGTCAGCCCGCCATCTCGGAACAGCTTGCCCCGGACGGGGCCAAGTGCATGATCTTGGAAGCTCGCTGGCTGTGTTGCCAGCCATTCGTAATAATTCAAACTTGCATCGACCTGCGCCCCGCCATTGTCGCCTATCGAAGCGCGCGTGGCGTCCTTGGCAAACGTCTCCGAAAGCCTGGTGGTCGGCACCGTAGTCGACCGGCAGTTGATGTGCGCCGGCGGCAGCGGCCCTTTCCCCAAGTCAAAGCGCATACCATCCAAGCCCTTGCACTGTTGTGAGGTCTTGCGGTCGAGCGTCGAAACCCACCTGTAGCCCAAAACTACATCACTATTGGCCTTCAGGGTTTCCATCCGCGCCGTGGTGGCCACATGCTGAATCGCTGTCTGCACCACAGAGGCGGCGTTGCGATTGCTTACTGCAAGAATGCCATCGGTAAAGTTCTGCGCCGTGGTGCCGCGAATAGCCTGGATGATCTGGGCGTTCGTCTGGCCTTGGCCGAAGCCGAGCCGGATGGTGTTCGTTACCCGCATCGTCTCAGTCCGCGTCCAGCCGCTGAGGAAGCTCTTGAGCAGCTTCCCGCCATCGATGCCCTTCACCTGCAGCGGATAGGAGAACACCGCCGCGCGGATCACCGTGTTGGTCGGCACCACAGCGTCGATGGAGAGCGCATTGCTCAGGCTGTTGGCCTCGAAGGTGGCCTCATACAGCGCAATATCCACCAGATCGACCTGCACAACATCGCCGAAGGCCTTATAAATCTCCAGCAGCTTTCCGTCGACTCGGGCCAGAAACTGCTCAAGGCGATCGCGACTGTAGGTCGTCAGCTCCTTGCGTGTCAGTTGCTCGCGCACCAGCTTGTCGATCTGGCGCAGGTACTTCTCGAACTTTTTGACCTCGCCTGCCTTAAGCCGCTCCAGCATTACCGAGTGACGGGTCGTCTGCTCCAGTAATTGGCTGTCCGCCTGCGCCTGGCTTGTCGTTGACATCTTCTTTGTCCAGGTTAATGCCGGCCGACTCGCGCTCATCGCTGATCAGGTCGGCTTCATCTTCATATGGGCGCTCCGGCAGCTTGCCGGTGGTGAGGTACTGCCAGTAGGTATCGGCGCTGATCGTTCCGGCCATCACACCTTTCAGCAGCTCGGCGAGAACCTGCGCGTCGACCACTGGGGTCACGAATTCAGGGTTCACCTTGAACTTGACCTGCTTGGGGTCGTAGCCCTTCCACTCGGCGGCGTATCGCAGACCCTGCTCCACCGCCTCGGCCACCGTGATGACGATGCTGTGCAGCGTGGCGTGCTGGTCGTTTTGGCGTGTTTTGCGCGCCTCACCCGACTCCGTACCGGCCACGTCCATGACCTTGGCGCCGGCTTCAAGCGCGGCGTTTTTCTGGTCATCCATGGCTTTGCGTACTGCTTCAATGCCGGCACCTTGGAACTCTAGGTAACCGCACTGTCCGCTCGGGCCAAGATCCCATGCCGCCGATGGCCCCGTCACGCTGAGCTCTACGGACTCATCGAGACCGGACACCCACGGCTGCGGATGGCTAGTTTGGTGCAGTGCGGTGAAGTAGTCAGCACTCAGCTGATACGACTTCAAAGCGGCCCGCGCCATGGTCAGCAGCGGCACCTCGTCGACATCTGGCGAGTTGTCGGTAGAGCCGCAGTAGATCACCGGAAGATACGCCAGCCCTTTGACTAGGCGATTGTCGTTGTCAGTGGTACCTAGAGGCCGCTCATCCTCGACAAGTTCGCCACCCTCGTTCCGCACCGCGGTGTAGCAAACATTTCCGTCCATGAAGAACTCACGGAAAACCGTGTCGCAGTCGTGGCTGTATCGATCGCCGCCCTTCCTGCGAAACTCGCGGAACACCGAAAGGACCAGATCCTGCCGGCCGCCTTGGTCCGCGGTGTCCCAGTTGATGGCGTTGCGCGTGGCATAAGTCGAGAAATACGGCTCGCCACGATCATCGATGTTCACCACCAGCGGCACCCGACCGTGTGAGATCGCCTGGCGCACCATGCGGAAGAACAGCTGCTTCAGGCCGAAGCCGTCCGCCGTGGCGTTGTCCTCCAACACTTTCAAACCAGTGGGCAGTTCGATCTCCGGGATCAGCCGAGACACCAACCCCATCATCGAGCGCAGAGAGTCACGCACCCAGTGTTCGTACTGAGCGCGGGCCGTGTAGTTCGCGTAAAGGTACTTGTTGCCGGCGGCGTCGAGCTTTTCGGCTTCGACCATGCCGCTCGGCTTGGGCAGGTTGCGCTCGTTGCGTTTGACGGCGCACTCACCCTCGAGCGCGTCATCCATCATCTCCCACTCGCCGATATGCGCATCGTAGTCAGGGTTTGTCGATTGGACTGGCATCAGGCCAAGCCTCCTATTCGGCGTGTTCCGCCTGTGCGTTTGCGTCGGCCCATCGAGACGGCGAAGTAGCGGAAGGCGTCCGCGCCGTGCGATGACCAGTCGTGAAGTGGTTTGTCTTTCCAGCAGCCCCGCTTGTCGTCCCACTCCTTTCGGTAGTTCTCAAGGCAGGAAATACCCAGCTCACACTTGGACTCATCGAAGGCGCAGGCAGGAAGGATCTCCCGCACCTGCTCAATGCCTTCGTCGATGCCAAGCTTCGGAACAACGCTGAACTTGAGGCTGTACTTTTGGCCGTCGATCTCGTAACCCTCACGGGCCAGTTCGCGGCGGGTCTTGCCGTCGCTGCCGAACTCTCGGTTATCGATGTCGTGGGGCCCCCAGTGATCGCCATACGTGTATTTGCGATCCTTGAGCACTTTCATGTAATGCCGAAGGCCTTCACCGCTATTCTCGTAGAAGTCGATGACGTGGTATTCCTCGCCGACAATCCGGACAAACCAGATCGCCGTAGAGTCGCCGACGCCGATATCCCAGATCGTATGCACCGGCAGATGGCTGTTGTCGGGTAGCGCGCCGATGCGCTGAGCGGCGTAGAGCTTCGTAAATTGCTTGGCGTAGTAGGCACCCTCAATCGACTGCTGAAAGGCCTCCGCCGGCAGGGACGGATATTCCCGCTTCATGTCGTCGCCGAGGGTCTTCTCCTTGGCGGCGTACCAGGCGCGCTGGCCGGGGTTCGTGTCGATGCCGTGCTTGGCGAACAGCTCGTTGAAGTAGTCGGTCAGACGCTGCGGGATAACCGCCTCGGCCGGATCGAGCCAGTAGGCCTTGTTCTTCCACCAACTGAAGAAGAAAAATTTCCAGTCCAGCTTGCCGAGCGGCGTGCCGGACAGCAGCTGCTTCTCCGCGCTCTGTGAGTAATCGAAGAAGTAGCCGGCCCTGCCTTCAGCCGTCGATTCAATCGTGACAAAGCAGTCGGTGGCCACCGCCTCGAAGGCGCCGGTGACGATCTCGCGCGCCTTGTGCGGAAACTTGGCGCAGATCTTCCCGAACTCAGAGACGTGCAGGTAACGCAGCGTGCCGCCCCGGAAAGAGGTACTAACGTATAGCGAGCCGCCCTTACTGAACACCAGTTCGCCGGCGGCATCATTGCTCGCCGGGTTCGCCGCGCGGATCTCTTTCGGCAGATTGTCGTAGGCGTACTTCACCTTTTCCCGGAACAGGCGCTTGGCGTCGTTCAGGGTGTGGGCGATCAGTGCGCACTTGGCCGACTCGAACAGCGCGGCGTCGAGCTGGATGATGCAGCACTCTGTGGTGAAGCCGAGTTGCCGAGCCTTCAGGATGATGTTCCGGGTATGCATCCCGTCGAAATATTCAATCTGCTCGTCCGTCATCCGGAAGCGAGTTTTCTTCCCCTGCTTGTCGGTGATGAAGTAGAGATTGTTCAGCCTCCAACGCTTATCCCGGAGCAGCTTCATGTGCTCGGGCTTCATGTCAGGCGTCCTTCGATAGTTCGTCCATCATCTTCGAGAGTTCGTCGGCTTCGTCCGTCTTCTCCTTCTCGTCCAGGCTGTATGCCTGACGCTCCAGCACCTGCAAGTTTTTCATCGCAGAGGAAAGCTGGAACAGCGTTTTAGAATTGCTGGGTAAACCCACGGCGGCAAGCATCGAAGCTCGACGCATTCCGTTGTTGTCTTCGGAGGTTTCCGCCTCGATGTCTTCTTCAATCTCTTCGCGGCGCTGGATGGTCGTCATCAGATCATCCATCAGCAGGTTCGCAAGAATCGTCGCTTTGCGAATGTCCCGCCGATGACTGCGAACCACCCGGGCGCCTTCTTCTGCGGCCTCTTCGATGATCTCTGCGTCAAGTTCGCAGTTCGCGCCTTGGTCGTTGCGAACCTCGCCGCGAACCAGCTTGCTGCGAACTTCCTTCCGTACCTGATCAGAAAGGTCTCTCGCCCATACAAGGGCTTTGGCTTTCTTCCTGATCGCGGTGTCGCTCACGCCGTGGCGCTCAGCGATGGTTCTGATGGAAAGCGAACCGGCCCGGTAGGCTCGCTCGATCGCCTCCCAGTCGGGTTGCTTGGTTGTCATACTCTTACTCGAAGGGTTGAATTCGTGGCTCGATGCGCTATTGCTTATCCCTTATCACGTGGATAGGAGCGATCGCATGGAGCAGGGATTGAAGGTCGTCGCGCTGGTCGTCTTGGTGTTATTCATTTCGTTTTGTGGATTCGTCAAGATCCGCCAGGCGCGGCAATGGAAGACAAAAGTTGAAACTGATTTCAAAGCAGCCTTGGAGCGCATGCAAATCAATGCCTACGATCTCCTCACGAACAGGAGCCAAGCACCTAGCAGGCAGCGACCGGCGGAGGTCTATCGAATTTTGCGCGACCAGAACGGCCAGTACTTCCTGTACCTGTACTCAGGTTCAAGTCCGGGCGTACTCCAACCGCTCCCAGAGGATCGCGCTCTATTGGCAGTCAAAGTGAATGGCTAGCTGCGCCTTCACGTACAACATGCCTACCCTTCCCCGCCATCCAGCAGCACATCAATCAGCTTCTGCTCACCCAAGCGCATTGCACCCAAGCACTGCAGGTCGTCGCACTTGGGTCCCAGCCCGAACACCGTCACTTCGCCTTTCGGCCCCATGAGGGTCAGCGCACCCACAGTGCATTCTGGATGCACGCCAGCATCGAGATCATCGGCAATCTTGCGCAGCGTCTTGGCGGCGTCGCGCCAGACTTCACGCTTGAGTTCAACGAGCTTTGCCGTCATGCCGTTACCCTCTGGAACCACTCTTCAATGATCCGGCGCAGCACTGGCTCGGTCAGGATGGCCGATGGCTTGTCGCCGGCGATCACTGAGCGCACCAGGTCACAAGGCAGCACGTGGACGCCGTCATCAGCCGTCACCGTCAGGTGCGGTCGCTGATCAGCGATGTCGTGGATGTCTGCGGTCATGCCTTCACCATGTTGTGGGTCTGCGCGTGAGCGTGCCCGTGCAACTCGGCGACGATCAGTCCCTGAAGCAGGCCGGCGGCCTTGGCAGCGTCGATGGCCTTGGCGATCGCGCTATCCAGCTCGATCAGTGCCTTGTTGATGTCCTGGCTCAGCAAGAGCGCGTGGTGCAGGCGAGTTACGTTGCTCATGCGCCATCCATTGGAACAACAGTGATTTCACCCCACACAGGGTGAAAATCGATGTGCTCGCCATCTGAGGACTTTACCGGGTCATCAAAGACCACAGCGATACCTGCCTTGGTGTCTGCATACGCCACCCAGTTGGTGCGTACACCATCTATGAACACCAATCGCCGGCCACGGCCATCAGCAACCCAGTGAACGTGCTCGCCTGATTGATCGCTCATAATCTTCTCCAGTGTCGCGACACGATTTGATGATTCGCGAAACGTGTCGCGACTTACTTGGATCGACGCTCGATCCCGCCCGGCGCCTTGTCACAGCGCAGGCAATGCTCACAGTTCAGCGTCCGGCACAGCCAGGCCTTCACTCTCTGCCACCAGATGACCATGAAGATGTGGCGCATGCCGGCCATGTCCAGTGAGACGTGCAGTGTGATCCCGGCGGTGGTCGGCCCCATCATGAAGATGTTCTGTTCCCGGCTCATCACAACGAACCCGCTGATGGCGATCGCCGAATAGATCAGCTTGCCAATGACGCCGTCCCGCACTCGACCGCTCAGAACACACCAGGTCGCCCACAAGGCAATTAAGCCGCAGGCGACGGAGTTGATTAGTTCAAGATTCATGGTGGATTGCCTCCCCCGAACCGCTGGCGAATGAGCGCCCAGAGGTCAGCGGCTTTGATGGCTCGGTTGATGGCTGCGAGCAGCGACCCACCGAATGTGCCCAGCAGAAAGCCAATGCCCGCGACAATCTTCGGCTCGGTCACACCCAAGTAGGTGCTGACCATGCTCGTCAGATACAGAGAGCAGGCAATGCCGGTGATCAGGAAGATCAGCCAGGCGCGCCAGTCGGCCAGATCGTCTTTGTGCCACCAGCTCGCGACGACAGCGCCGACCAGTCCTGCGATCAGCAATTCAAACCTGTCGATCTTGTCGAGCAGGCGCTGCAATAACTCCATGCGCTCGACTCCGTGGGTGCATGTGAATAGGTCGGCCCCGCTGCACTCCCAGCTCAGAGCAATGGGTGCGGGGAGCCGAAAAAAAAAGGCCTCGTCCAATGCCGAGGCCATGAATTAGCGATTGATGGGGCCGAACGTGAGGCCCTTCAGGAACAGATTTTGCTCTGGCGTAATCGAGTCAACCGGCTTGGCATTTTCGATGATGGCGAGATCAACGCGCGCCCAGTAAATGCAAACGATGTCATCTGCCACGACGAACGCGTGCGCATCTTCGAGTCTTTTAAGGCCCATACCGAACCCCCTCAAACGAAAAAGCCCCTGCGAATGCAGAGGCCCTGAATAGTTGCGGATGGGACAAGATTTTGAGCTGCGGCGCACCGGCATTAGTCCGTTGCGACGACCTCAAACAACTAGCCGTAAAGTCTGCGTTACCCGGAAATTCAACCTTTTGCCACCGAGTCACCATCTGCATAATAAAAAAGCCTCGAGCGCTTGCGAGGCTTTTATCGCGCAGGATTAATAATCATTGACCAACATAATCATGCCCGGACCAAGTTACCTCTATCTTGTCGTACCCCCTATTGCTGGGAACTGTCGTGACTTTCACGTAGCCCGCAGTTTCGAGCAGATGAATGTGGTAGTCGACAATGTTGTCGCTAAAGGTCGGCACAATTTCACCGGTGGCGCCAAGATTTTCGACGAATAGATTACGGATCCTTGCTTTGTTAATGCCATTACCGTAGTCATCGTCGGCGATGAGTAATTCGATCAGTTTCTTGGCCAATATCTTGTCTCTGAGCACGCCTATCCCTCTGCAATTGATGCCAAATAGCCATGCAAAGAATACAGCATCATCGAGAAACGAAATAGCCCTACAGATTGAGAGCCTAATAGGTGCGCTCGTCTTTCCGAGCTGTCTGCCAAAGGCCTTCTCAACGTCGACGCACCATTGCATCGATCTCGCTGCTCCAGTCTCGCGCCACCCCGAAAGCAATGTGAGGTCAGGGTGCGTGGGCTGCCGGTGTTTTTCAGATGCGCCGCACTACCGGCCAACGGCGTCCAGGCCTCCCGAAGGCTGTCCTGGCTACAGGTGAAACTACAGATTCTTCTTGTGGATGCGCCAACCCATGGCGACACCAGGGTGGAGGTATTCGCCGGTCTGTGGATGGCGAGAGAAGTCCGTCTCCCCAACCTGCCGCGAGACCGCCTCCCACGCTGTTCTTGCGCGCTCCAGCAGATTGGCTTTGGCCTTAGGCTTCATGCGCACCTCCCAGCGAGTCGAATTCGAGGCAATAAAAAACCCCGCACTTCTGCGGGGTTTTTCAAACAAAATCAGATGGCCGATACGAGGCCTAGCGTAAAGCCGCTTACCGCTTGGAGCTTACCTCTCCAAAGTGCGCCGCCCTGGATAAGTAGGTTGCCGTTTCCGCCCAACACCCTAGCCTGCTCGAGGTGTATGAATTGCGGCGGACACTCATACTTTCCTTCAGGCAAATCATCACCATGAGATCCCATGTCCGCGTAACTGTCAGCTACTTGCTGCCAATCATGATCTGGAAAATTTTGGGACAAGCCGGATGCGAAGTTTTCACCAAACTGTTTGAAGTACTTTTTGCTGCTGATCAGATTTCCTGTCAAAACGCCGGAAGCAGTGAAAAGCGTAATTCCGAAACTCAAACCAGATTCAGCATTGTTAACCATCCGCACAAGCTGCTGTAGGTGCGAATCGATTGATAAGCCCTGAACCCCGTAGATCAGTTGCACAGGGTCAGATACGAACTCCGCGTTAATCTCGTACACACTTTTGCCGACCGACTCAGTTTTTTCCATGACCAACTCCATTGCTCATCTTGCTTTAGAAGCACTGGAGGGTACGTGGCTTTAGGCCATGATCGCAATAAAAACCCGGCGCGGCGGCCGGGTTTCGAAGTTGTCGTGCGCTGGAGGTAAGTTGCACAGTGTGGAAAAAGTACATCAAATTCCCCACCATGGCAACATCTTTATGCCGCATCCTCTGAATCTTCTGCGTGAATAACCTGCCACACTGGCTCTTGAGCTTGGATATCCACTTCCTCAATGACTTTTCGCAGGAAATTCCAGATGTCGAGCCAATCGCGATCCCAGTGCTTGGGCTGGATGGCGATCCCATACAGCTTCATCATGGCGTCAGACACTCGAGCTGGGCCCCATGCGTCCCCCCCGTTCGCCTCGGCCTTGTAGGACTGGAGCGCAACAGTGATTAGGCAATGCACCTTCGCTGCCTTGGCATCGGTGAGCGCACCGAAGTCAGTGTCAGACCAGATCAGCTTCTCGGCGTTGAGCATGTGAACGACGGTCATGCATGGGTGGTAGAGGTAGTGCCCCAACTGCTGCACCTGGAACGGCAACGACTCGATCGCCTTCTGCACCTTCCCCATGGTCACCAGATGAGCGGCCCGATGTGTCGAACGGCCAATAGGCGTGCGGCGCGTCTCCGCAATGTGGATCTTCTGGCGCACAGCCATGATGCGCTCTTCCTTGTCCTCGCCCTGGGCGGCAAAGATGATCTCTCGAAGTGCGGCCTTTTCCTTCCGGACGACAGTCGCGGATTTTGCCCGGTCAGCCGCTGCCGCACTGATTGAGGCGTTGGATTCATGCTGTGCGTCTGTCCACGCTTGACGTGCGTTGATCAATTTCATGCTGCCTGCCCCTTTTTCAGTTCTCGGGTCTTGGCCCGGTATTCGGCCTTGATGGTTTTGATTTCTTCGACGGTGGTCATGCTCGGCGCCTCCCTTTGTGGGTAATCTTGGCCGCGAACAGCGCATCGAAATCCGACTTTCCTGCCGCCTTTCTAGCCCTTATCGTTCTGCCGCTGACCAAAACTCTGGGATCCCGAGCCCACTGCTCTGCGGTAAGTCTTTTTCCCTCAAACTCCACCAGGTCGAGCCCGCTACGAAGTGCATGACTTTCAGGAGTGACGCCTCGCTTTACATTGCATCCGCGACAAAGAATTCGGAGATTGGTGCGGGCATTGTTCTGCCGGTTTCCGTCTATGTGGTCGACGTGACAGGTGAGCCAGGTCTCATGCTTCCCGCACAATTCGCAATCACGGCCGCCCGGCCCGACCTCGGCCCACATGACATGGCGATGCTCGAAGACGTAGCCGCCTTTGTCCGCAAGCGGGTGACCAGGCTCGTAAACTCGGACATATCCGTTTGGCGTAATTACCCGCTGCTGGCGGCTTGTTGGAAGCTTTTCTGTTGTGCCGCTCCGCATTAGGCGGAAGTAGTGCATCTGGCAAAGCTGGGCGGTCTTGTACATGGCGGCACGGCCGCAATTCTCTACGCTGCATTGCATTGGGTTCGCGCCTCCAGCCTTTTGCATTTTTTGGTAAAGATGGACTTGAGCCTTTTGAGGTATTCAATCTCATGACGGACCAGACTCTGGTTGCACTCGAGCCACTCCACCTTCTCCGCGCCGATCTTCTCAACCAGGCGGGGCCGGTAAACCATGATGTTTCCGCTCAGGTGAGCATTGCACTGGGAGCAGGACTTGTTCATGTTCCAGAGGTTGAATCGGAGGTGCGCGGCGGCGCCTACGCTGCGAAAGTGCGAGCAGTGCCATTGGCCGCCCCAGCTCGGCGGCTTGTCGCAGCTGATGCAGCCAAGATGAGCATCACGCAGTCGCACGTAACGGTTGATGACCGCCTGAGCCTCCTTGGCGTGATCCGCCCTGGTCTTCAGCTTCTCCTTGCGCACCTGGATCTCGCGGCGATCACGCTGGGCGATCGCCTTCTTTGCCTTCTGTTCATTCCGGGGCGCGTCTATCAGCGCGCAGGCTGGACTGCAAACTGCCTGACCCAAACGCTGAGGGACGAATGAGGCCCCGCAGGAGGCAATGCGGCATTTCTTCGGCTTGGGCGCCTTCTTTTCCTTGATGGCAGTCCGCATCAGTAGCGCCCTCCCCACTTGTCTTGCTCAGTCCAGCGCACGCCATGCTCGGCGCCGAAGGCATGCATCAGCTCGAACAGATCGCTGAACCACTTTTGGGACTGCTTACGGGTCGACACCGCCATTACGACGAAGCCACCGTCGAGGCCTGGCTCCGCGCGCTGCTTCTCCAGCGAGGCACTGAAAAGGCACTTCCAATCCTCGTCGCTGAGCTTCTTGCCGTACCAGATCACCTGGTTGGAAGCGTCCTTGAGCATTGCCCACATCTTGCGGTTGCAGACGTCCGGGCGTTTCTCGTCGCGGATCACCACCACCTTCGGCTTGCTTAGATCGATGGCGTGGAGAACGCCGGCCAGTCGGCTGACGTCGCGCTGGTCGCGGATGGTGTATTCGGGATTCATGGATGTTCGCTCCCACAGGCAGAGCGTTGCAGAGCCGGGGCTTCAGGCGCAGTTGAGCCCTGCTCGCTCCCACAGACGACTGACCGCCCTTTGCTCATGGCGGCGTCGATGGATGCAATGGCCGCTTGGCGCCTTGGGTGCCTGAAGGAAACCTCGTTGTTTTCATCCAGAAGCCCGCGCACCTCGGCTTCGTGCAGAATGAATTCGCGGGCGTCCAGCGCAGCCTTGCGCAGCGCCTCGTTCTCGGCCCTGAGCTGTTCGCACTCGGCCATCAGGTCAGCGCAATCGCCACGCAGCGAGCGAACAGCCCCCATGCCCGGGGATTCACGCAAGAGCTCGTTCTCGGCAATGATGGCCAGCAAAACCTCAGGAGGGAGAGCGTCTTGCAGCGCATCATCAGCTGCATGGAACCGCTCCTTATTTTCGAGGCTACAGCTGTCATCCAGATAGGCTTCGTTCGCTGAAATCAAAGCAGCGCACAGCCGCTTCAGTCCGGTGTAGTCGGTCATGTCCGTTTCTCCGTGTCCTTCCTGCCGAACTTGGCCAGCAGTTCCGCCCGTGCGGCGGCGCCAGTGGTTGGGACGCCCTGAGTGGCCAGCAGTCGTGCTTGGCGCTGGCTGGCGAACTCTTCGGCCAGTTCCAGTACGCTTTTCTGGCTGTCGTGCCCGATGCCCGCGGCGATCTTGCCGTCGAGCGCCTGCCCAACTTGGGCGCGGCGCAGGATCACTTCGTAGTTACGGTCGAATCTGGCTCGCAGGCCCTTGTCTTCCTGCTTTGCCGCTCGCAGGTCGAACAGGCCGGTGGCTTCCGCCGCGAGCTTCACCGCTTCGTGGCTGTAGGTGCCCATCAGCGCCTCAAGCCAGGCATCGGCCGGCGCAGGCATACCGAAGTCTTCAGGGCTCGGCACGCACATGGCGATGAACTCACCAACGCTCGGCGCGAAAGGCTTCTTGAGCTTGCGGCACTTCTGGATACCGAACTCGATCTGCTCCAGGGAGCGAATGCCGGCATCGGCGAACTCTTTGATCCATTCGGCCTTGGCAGAGTCCAGTGCTTCGGTGGAAGGCCACGCCTGGCGCCACGCTGGGAAGATCCCGCGCAGGCGGCGAAAAAGGTCGTTCACCACCTCGGCAGTCTGCGGAGTCACTTGCAGCGACTGGACGTACTTTGTCGGCGGCAGGTTGCCCATGGTCGCCATCAATTGATTGGCCGGCTTCATGGGCCCACCACAAGGTCACGGGCCCAGCCTGTGCTGTCGAAGTCGGGCTCAGCACTTGGGCGAGTCGGGAACGGCTTCACATTCGAGGCTGCCGCGCGATTGCGGTCGTTCAGCACCCACTTCACCAGCATCTGCACCCATTCGGCCTGGGTATTCACTTGACCGCGCGGTTCGTAGTGGGCTGTGAATGCGCGTCGCGCTTCTTCGGTGAACAGGTTCGGCGCTACACCTGAATGCACCGAGTAGGTTTTGAGAAGCTTTTGATCAGGATGCCAGTCCAGGGTCATTTCGCTGGGCATGCGAGGATCGACAGCCTCGTGCGTAGAGGGAGGTTCTTTATTCTTCTCTTCTTTAGGTAACGCAGGAGTAACGCTGCAAGCGTTACTTTTGGTTTTGTGATTCGATACCCTTTTGGCCGTCAAAGCCCTGTTTTTACCGGTCTTCCCGTTATGACGCTCGAAGTGAGGAAGGCTGATTACGCCGTCACACTCATCCATCCAACCCACGGCTTTCATGTGATCGCAGAATCCGCTAACGCCTACCGAACGATCGAGTAACTTTTTGCTAACGCTCGGAGCGTTACCTTTTTCGGTTTGCTGATCGAACCACGCCCACACACGCATGAGCTTTCCGACCACTGCATCTTGGTCAATGTCTGCGAGGTCGGCGATCTGGCAAACCTCAGGCTTGTCCATGGTTGCGAGTTCGAACTTGATCCAGTCCCCGGCCATTACACGGCCTCCCTCAGTTGGTATTGCGCCCACAAACCGGCAATCCAGTTGACGCCCTTGGGAGTGAATTTGGATTGGTTGTAGGCGTGGCCGCTGTCGCTGGTGCCGGCTTTTACTTCGAAGCGGCCGGCGTCGATGTGAGGCTGGTAGGCCTGCCACTCGCCGCCCATGCGGTACATGATCTTTTTGTCGAGCAGGAACTCGCGGAAACGCGCTTCATTGGCCTTGAGCAGTTTGGCGACCTGGCGGAAGCCTTTCAGACCGGTAGACTCAACATATTTTTCGACAAAGGCGATCTTCGGCGCAGCTTCAACAAGCGCCTGATTGGCAGCCTGCTGAAGCTCGAACTGCTCAGCCCAAGCGCGAGCGGCGGCGGCAGGATTGGAGAAGTCAGGAAGCGTTGCCAGGACGCGTGGGCGAACCTGCTCTTCGAGTTCGGTCCAGCGGCGCACCACCGCCCTTCTCATTTTGGCGCTGTAACCAGTCAGAAGGGTCTCGGTCAGCTCTTTATCCAGCAAATACTCAGTCTGCTCACGATTCATGCTGTCCAAATAGATGTGAGCAAAATCGCTCACATCTTCTTCGAGCTCTGACGCCATCGCTTGGATGTCGCGCTTTACATCGGGATGACGCTTCCCCGTTAATTCAGCAATTTCGCGAGACGACATGGTGGTACGCGACACATTTTCAAAATTCGAAAAACGTGTCGCGACCTTTCCGGTATTGTCCAGTTGTGGTTGTGCATGCATAATCGGCTCCACTTGTTTTACCGCTGTTGAAAGAGCCGACCTCGTACGTCGGCTTTTTTGTGTCTGAAATTCAGGCTGCCTTCACGGACTGCTTGAAAACTTCCAGGCTGACGATCACTTCCTCAGCTTCTTTAAGCAGGCTCGTTTTCTCGACCGAGCAGACTCGCCCATCAGCCTGTGCGTCGAATGCAAGGCGAGTAACGTCAGCAAGGTCGGCATGCAGTCGCAGAAGTGCGGCGTTGAGATTGATGCCTTCCGGCTTTTCCTTCGGAACCAGGTCGAAACCGAACGCCTCCGCCCATGCTTTGAGCGGACGGAAGTCCTGAGTGAACTTCATGATCCGATGCAGCTCTTCCACGTTCATGCGGTGGGTGTCGTAGTCCGGGTTTGCCTTCTGGGAAAGAAGCGTCCGTGACTTGAAGTCCGCGCCTTCGGCGATTTTCTTGGTGCCGTGGTCGTCAACCACGTCGTAGATCGCCTTCATCAACTCCTGCATGTCACACCTCGAAAACTGTTACGTGGCTTTGCGCCACCAGCGGCGCGATCATTTGCTTATCGATTGATCAAGGACGTATCCGTGACCGAAACATCAGAACTGCAAGGCGAGATGGCCGCCCTTTGTCGTTTTGCAGGTGCTCTTGCTTCCACCCTGCCCTTGTCTTCTCAGCTCAGGCTTTGGCCTGCGTTTGAATCGAAAGCTGATCAGTTTCGAAATCTGCAAAACCGCGATGCCTTGAGGGGCTTTGAATAGGCGACGATCTCGCTCAGTTCGAGGCGCGGTTAGGTGGCGAACTTCTTGGGGTGCGCTTCGGCAAGCAGCCACGCAGGCTCGAATGGCTTACCGTTTGCGCTTGCTAGCGCTGCAATACTCTCTGCATAGCTCGTCTCGCCGGTGTATTCGGTACGCGGCAGAGAGCCTTTTGCTAGCCACTTATCAATTGACTGACGGCTGATGCTGCAAGCTATTGCGGCGGCAATCGGGCCGCCCGCCGATTCAATTGCGATGGAGATTGCGTTCATTGGGTAGACTCCGACATCAACTTGCGGTTGATATTACAGATCAACTGACTGTTGATGCAAGCGTATGCGAGCATCAACCTATGGTTGCCAAAGAAAACGTCAGGAAAGAATTCTCAAAACGCCTTCATAAGGCGTGTGACGAAGCGCGCGTAAGAGAAAGGGGGCGCGCTGTTGATATTCAGTCAGCGCTTGCCAGTGCCGGCTTAAAGGCAACCACTACCGCAATTGGTAAGTGGCTCAACTCTGAGGCTATGCCAGAGTCTGAAAAGCTACGACCTGTAGCGGCCTGGCTTAAGGTCCGCGCCGAGTGGCTGGAGTACGGTATAGAGCCAATGAGGCAGGGCGAACCAAGCGCCGATTCCATTTCCGCTGATGACCTGCAGGTCCTGCAGAGCTTGTTCGCCCTCAAGGGGAAAGTTACGCCAAGATCAAAGAAGGCGCTCGACAGCATTGAGCGAGCAGCCCTAGACGGTCGCCTCACCGAGGACGATCTCGTGTTACTGGAAAGGATTGCCAAGCGCTTTGAAGACGCCCCAGAACTCAATTCAGCCCGTCCCTGAAGCTGAAGTCATTACTTTCTTAGGCCGTGAAGCTGAAGGCCGGGATAGTGAGACTTACAAAGCCCAGGTGCTGGACGATCAAGACCGGACCATCACTGCATATGTGAAGCTGACGGTCGACCCTAGAAAAATCATCGCAGAGCTTGCCGCCTCTCAGGTGGGCAGAGCTCTAGGTTTGAATATTCCGAGACCTTACCTGGTCCTCGTCAACACCGACGAAATTCCAGATCAGTTCGAATCGGCTTTTGCTAAGCGTGGTCACATGCTGTGCTTTGCGAGCAAGCAGGTAAGCGACAGAGGCTATAGCCTTGAGCGGGCCTTTACGTCAGAACCTGCTATGACCAACCTGGCCATTTCCAGGCTGTTCGATATGAACTCAACTGTTGTTTTTGACGAGCTGATCGCAAATACGGACAGGAATTTGGGCAATCTCATCTATTCGCCAGAGAAGAAAGGTGTTTGGATGATTGATCACGGTCGAGCGTTGACTGGCGAGTATTGGGATCTCTGGGACCTCGTGCCTGACCAATATGTTACGAACAGTCTCGCAGACACAAATAGCCATTCATGGGATGAAGCTCGGCGTCGCGCCGTACTCAAGGAAGCCCAAAAAATGGTTGTCGCATGCGCTGAACTCTCGCTCGACGAGCTAGACAAAGAGGGGCACTATTCTCGCATTGACAAAGGGACAGATCGCTCGCAAATTGCGGCGTTTCTCAAGGAGCGAATTCAGCACACGGTGCCACTGCTATGCAAACGTCTACAGATAGAGCAACTGCATTTACAGCCGCAGCCTCGTACATAAGCGAAAGAACCAGAAAGCCGCTCATTCCTGCGAGCTGGATGCCAGTCTACGTCGAGCCTATCACTCACTCAGGCGAGCGGATAACTGTGGCCGTTGCGATAACAACTGGCATTCCAGGAGATGTGCCGAGAGTCGTGAATACGCTTGACGTCGACTCACTCAAAACTGTTTTTGGAAAATTCGGTGATCATTTATATGCCATCGCCGACAGCGTCTCTACTGATCTGCAGGCTTGGCTATCTCTCGGCGGCGAGCTGGAAGGATGGCAGCCAGCATTTAGTGGCGTCTTCCCGGGCCGAATCACTGGCACTCGTAACGTTAGCATTGAAGCGATCATTGGCTCGGCCAAGACACATACGTCTCTTTTCAGTGCAAAGACCAATGACTCTTCACAAGAGGATTCATCAGAGAGGTCGCTAAACAGATTTCAGGCGGAGATACGGAAGCTAGTTGAGGCAAGCCGTGAAGGTTACTCTAAGCGATTCAACTGCCCCCTCAATCTGTATGGTTCGAAGGGCAGAGCCGTCATCAGCTATGTAGGAACCAACCTTGCAATAAATTTCAGCACCATCGATCCATCGCAAAAAAACTCAAGCTATCAGTGCGCGACCGCCCAAAGAAAAATCAACCAGTTATTGAGGTTGCGCGACATCAACATCGGCCATGATCACGACGACTTACTGCTTGGAATCTGGGTTCCTAAAAAGGACTTAAATCCAGGCCAGGAGGATCAGTTGGACTCGTACACATCGGAGCTAGAGTACGCAGCCAAGAAGGCCGAGATCGATTTTGAGGTCGTATATGGAAACGGCGACCTTCGGCAGGTAGCCCTACCCTTCGCCCAGAGAATACTGGCTGACGCATAGCCTGAATATTCGTCCACCAAAAATCAAAGCCCGCCCATAGCGGGTTTTTTTTCGCCTATGATTTAAATATCAACTTTTGGTTGTTGACACGCAATCAACTTTTGGTTGATATTAAAGCCATCGCAGCGTTACACAGCCACTGCGAAGGGCCTCAACAGACCCGCCGCTCTTTCACAATTTGGAATCTTCGCGGATCGATCCCCGGAAACGGGCATAGCGCGAAACACAAACTTCGATCCCCATGCAGGCTCTGGAACCTGCCGGACTCCCCATATGGGAGGACGCCAAACCATGCAAGCCAGCCGGCGAAGAACACCGAACACGAAATGTGTGACGCCGGCCAGGTGGGGAAACCGCGGCGCCGAGCATGGGGCGGACAGCAACACGGAATTTTTCACTGATGCACCTGGTGACGGGTGCATTGGGAAAACAACCGAGGGGAAAACAGCATGACCACGATCATCAAGGACACCTTCACCAGCGGTGCACAAGTGAGCATGGAGATGGATAAGGACCAAGATGAACTGTTCGTCTTCCACTGCCCTGCCGGCCAAGGCTGCAAGGTCAGCAAATGGCCGCTCGACAGCTACCACATGCCGATCGCCATGGCGCATTACGCAGAATGCTGCGATTTGGAAAAGGCTGTATGACGATTTCACTGGTTGGCCTTGGCAACAGGGCCAGACGGGAAATCAACGACGCAATTGCCCGGATGTGAAGGGGCCTGAGGTCAAAGCGCGCAAAAAGGCAGCGAGAGAGTGTCAGCTACGAAAGTGAATGGTAAGTCGATGAACACAAGCGGGCCGAAAAACATCCATAAATCGTATTCACCATGAACGCCGTCGTAGCAGTCATAGGAGCCCAAGCTGGTAACCGCGCCAAGCCAAGCGCAGCCACTCAACTGTGAAATGGCCAACATCAAGATGAGCTTCCGTAGCACGTAACTTCCTTATCACTTTTCCATTGTGTGATCTGTAGACGTCATCGGGAAAAGTTAGTCACCTGCTCCGACACCACCCGAATGCACTCCCCTCCGCGCCCAACGGCAACAAGCGGAGCGGATGAGTGCATCCGAGTTTTGTTGGATCAACACCCCGCCGCTTTGGAGGCAACCATGAACGCAGCAATGAATATCTGTCAGTCCATGCACGATGCGAAATTGCCTCCACCGGTAAGCGAGTCGGACGAACAGCGGGAATGGCTGGAAGGCGCCGCTGAACAGTTGGTGTGCGGCTCGGATGTCGAATGGAAGCGCCGGCTCGGACCGGTGCAGAAGGTGACCACGGCGCAATACGCCGAACACCTGCAGCATCACCTGAACCAGCGGCAGATCGACGGGCTGGATGATCGCGACTCGTTCGCCAACCTGGTGCTAGCCGTCGTGGTTGGCAGCATCGCGGAAGCGCTGACGCACGCCAAGCACCTGCTTGGGAGTAACAGCCCGGTCACGCGGCTTGAGGCGATCGCCGCCGAGTTCCTGCGCCCGCACGCTGCCAACGCCATAGCCGCCGAGCGCGAGGCCGCCGAAGACGATGTGGATGGCGACGTGTGAGCCCTCACATCCTGATCGACCAAGCCCTTGATGGCGTGTCGGCGCCAGCCGGCGAAGAAGACATCAGCTTGCTGGTACAGGGACTGATCACTCGCCTCTTCACCGACGGCGCCATCACCATCGACGAGTTCAACCACTACTGCAAACGCCTGCGTGACACCTGTCAGCGGCGCAAGGAGGAAGCATGAGTACGGCACCGGCTAAATCGCTGATCGACGAGCAGCTCGAGGACATCGAACACAAGATCGCCCTGCTCGGCTTCGGACTTCCCTTCAACGAGGTAATCGGTCGCAAGCGCGAGGATCTGGTCGCCAGTCTCCCGCAGCGCCTGGCGCCCTCTATGAAGGGCAAGCGCATCGCCGTGAGAGTTCGCCCGTGACCGGTCGCCAATGGGTGCGCCGCCTGATCATCTGGCGTGGCGCGTTCTCCTCCCTCGGCGTTTTCACCTTTTTGATGCTGCTCAGCGCCCTCGCCGATCGCATCACTCAATAAACCCCATCTTTCAAAGCCGCGCACACGCGCGGCGGGAGATCGTCATGCCTGCACCAAACCTCGCCCTCTGGGAAGAGGTCGAAAAGACCGACCCCAAGTTTACCAAGGAATACACCGGTCCCGGCGGCTTTACAGGTACCGCGGTGAACGCCCAATACCTGGCTAAGCGTGCCACTGAGCAGTTCGGGCCTTGCGGTACCGGCTGGGGGTATGACGTGATCGAAGAGCGCTTCGATATCGGCGGACCACTGCTGAGCAAGGAAGGAGCAGTTTTGGCCAACGCCCAGGTTCACACCCTCAAAGTCGCGCTGTGGTACCTCGGCGGCGACGGCGAACGCAAGACGATCACGCACTATGGACACACGCCTTTCATCACACAGAACCGGTTTGGCATCAGTACTGACTTCGACGCCCCAAAAAAATCTCTCACAGATGCGATCGGCAAGTGCCTGAGCCAGCTCGGCTTCTCCGCCGACGTTCGCCTGGGTCTTTACGACGACATTCACTACGTCAACGAACGCTTGGGTGAGGCCGAAATCGAGCGAGCCGAGGACAAGATCGAAGCGAAGGAGCGTCTGGCAGCTGAGTATCGCGAATGGCTCTCGGAAACACTTCATCTGATCGGCACCGCGCAGTCACTCAATGAGCTGGAACAGCTCTACAAATCGGCGATGCGCAAGATGGCACTGCGCCAGAACGATCCAGAACGCGAAGCCCACAAACTCAAATTCACCCGCGCCAAGGACGCCCGCAAAGCGGATCTTGAGGACGCTATGGAGGGTGCAGCATGACTGACCTTTACAAGCTGAATCGGCAGATGGCCGAACTCGCGGCACTGGCTGACACTGACGACGAAGGGCTGCGCCAAGCCATCCAAGACACCATGGACGGCATAAAAGGTGAGTTTGAAGTAAAGGCCGACAGCGTCGTCATGCTGCGCCGGAACATCGAAGGTGACATTGACGCAATCGACAAGGAAGTCGACCGCCTCAACGAACTCAAACGCATCAAGAAAAACACCGTGGGCCAGCTCAGCGATTACCTGCGCCGGAACATGGAGGCCGCAGACATCAAGTCGATCAAGCGACCACTGTTCACTATCACACTGGCGCTCTCGCCCGAGAAGGTCATCGTCGACAACGAGCAAGCCGTGCCAGATGAATTCGTCACGCTGAAGAGCGTGATCACCCCGGATAAGAAAACCATCGCCATCAAGCTCAAGGAAATTCGCGATCACAACGACGCTGTGCGCATGCGCATCGAAGCCGGCGAAGACGCGGAACATGAACTGCTACCGGAACCGGTCTGGGCTCACCTTGAGCGCGGCGAAAGCTCGATCCGGATCAAGTGAGGCCAGCATGATCAGCAACCACTTCAACGACGTCGAGCGGCGGCGTCAGGACGCAAAAGATCTTTCCGCTCAGATTGCCGAGTTCCTGGCCGCTGGCGGAAAGATCGAGGTGCCAGAACCGGCGCCGATCAAGTTCACCAGCACCTCCGAGCGGAAGCATCCGCCAAGCTTTCAGCGACCGAAGGTGAAGGACGAAACGACCGCTCGCGTTGCGCGAATCCGAGAAATGGCAAAAACGCTGACCCGGAACGAGATCTGCGAGCGGGAAGGAATAGCTTTGGCCACACTGAAGGCGATCGCCTCCAAGCACGCCATCAATTTTCGAGTTCGGCAAAAAATCGGAACGGCGCCGAACAAGGTGCCGCCAGATGTGGAAGCGCGATTGGTCAATCAGATCAAGGACTGCATCGCCGGCGGCATGAACAGGAGCCAGTGCTGCAAGGCTCTGGCGATCAGCTACAACATGCTCGACCGGATCGTCCGCGACCACAAGATCGACTTTCCAAAGCTGAAGTCCGCATTTCGATGAAACGAAACACAAACCGGGCGGCCACACGCCGCCGACAGACCTGGCTGGACTTGCCGGCCAGCGGAATTGAAGAGGTAGGCCATGGCCAAGAGCAACGCGCAATTGCAGAAGGACAGGCGAGCCAAAGAGAAGGCGCTGCTCGACCGGATCGGCGCCGAGAAGCGATCGCTGATTGTTTCGAAAGCGCTCGATGATGCGCTTCAGGTGCTGGGCGAGCGCCACGGCTTCGAGGAATGGCAGGAGACGGTGTCTACGCTCATCATCAATCTTGCCGCAGCGCCGGCCGCCGATTCGGAACGCTTCGTGAGCATGTCGCGACCGGAATTGGTCATTAAGGAAAAGTGGTCGCGGAAGCTTGAAGAGTTTGCTGCGACTGGCGTTGAGGCCTGAACTGAGATTGCCTAATGCCCCACGCCTTTAGACCCAACTGAAACGATGTAGCTGGTATTAACGTCAGCAGTTACTCCATTTATAAACACATGCCTCATATCACCCGGGTCGTCGGAGAATATCGCGATCCGAGCACCGTGCTGGTCTTGAAAATATTTACGGTGAGCAGGAATGGTTACTGCAATTCGATACTCGTTCTCGACGCTATAGATATCGCGCTTGTAGAAAAGCACTGACATCAGATCTGGCACAGGGCTTTCCATGATGGCTGGGTAGTAGCTTACGTCTTGATGAATAACTTCTACTCCTTCGAGGATAGAAAAAGCAGCCTTCAGTATTTCTACAAGGTGCAACACATCTACCTCAATGCAGGTATCTGCCTCGAATCGCTCAAACAGTTCTGGGTCATTTCTTTTGCCACTAAGGCAAACACAAAAACAGCGGGGCGGACTAAGGGTCATGACCGGATTTGCGGTCATATCTTGGGGATTTAGCTTGCGACCGTTAACGCTGAAAGATACTTGCTCCTTGTCGTAGACAAATTCCTTGGCGAGCTCATTGTCACGCATCTGATCATTTTCCATTATTGAGTAATAAGCGATATCACTCAGTCGCAGCCCCTGCTTTCCTTCGATCCAGTCCTTCAGATACTGCTTTTTACCATAGAGATATTTGTTCACAGGCAGCTCCCAAGCCTTGTTCCGGCCTCATGCCGGGGCGAACACAAATACCCCACTTCTACGAATCACGCCAGCCGGCGAGGATCCCCTATGGAAATCACTTACGGCTCGGTCTGCTCAGGCATCGAGGCGGCAACGCTTGCATGGAAGCCGCTCGGCATGCGGGCGACCTGGTTCGCAGAGATCGAAGCGTTCCCCAGCGCGGTGCTCGCTCACCACTACCCGAACACGCCGAACCTCGGCGACATGACAAAACTCGGGGCCCAGGTGCTGGCCGGCAAGATCGCCGCACCGGACGTCCTCGTCGGCGGTACCCCGTGCCAGGCCTTCAGCGTGGCCGGGATGCGCGAAGGCCTTACCGACCCGCGCGGCGCCCTCACCATCAAATACGTGGAGCTCGCAGATGCAGTTGACTATGTTCGCGCCGGCCAGCGAAAGCCCGCCTGCGTTGTCGTCTGGGAAAACGTCCCCGGCGTCCTCAGCGACAAAGGCAACGCCTTCGGATGCTTTCTTGGCGCGCTTGCTGGGGAAGACTGCGAACTGCAGCCTTCAGGGAAGAAATGGCCGGACGCTGGTTGTGTGTATGGACCAAAAAGAACAATCGCGTGGCGGATCTTGGACGCCCAATATTTCGGCCTGGCCCAACGACGCCGCCGTGTGTTCGTTGTCGCAAGTGCTCGAGACGGATTCGATCCCACCGAGGTACTTTTTGAGCGAGAAGGCGTGCGCCGGGATACTGCGCCGCGCCGAGGCGAGGGGCAAGACGTTACCGGATCAGCTCCTTTCGGCCCTGCGCTCCAGTGCGGATGTGGATACACCTTCGACGAGTCACTAGGGCAGTACGGCTGCCCAAACTGCGAGGGCGACGAAGGCCCAGCGGTTGGTGTGTTCTGCGGCGTACCGGCGTTCGGCGGCCACAGCCTCAGCGGATCGGTCGAACGGTCTGCCACGCTCACAGCGAAAGACACCCGGCTCGACATGGAAAGCGAGACGTTCTTTCTCCACCCTGAAGTGGCTGGAGCGCTCACCAGTCATGCATTCAGTGGTGGCGCGGGCGGCCGTCCAGATGGCGCGGCCGCCGGCCATTTCGTTGTGGCGCCTACGCTCGCCGGCGGTGCGCGAAAGTCCGGCGGTTACAGCTACGACGATGTGCCTGTCGTCGCCGCAACCCTGGATGCAAGTTATGGACGCCTTCAGGGCTGCTCCGGTCAGGACGCCAACCATGGCCACAGTCATCTTGTTGTCCACGGCACACAGGATCCATGCGTGCTGAATGATCAGGCTCACACCCTCGGCCGGAACAGTGGCCAGGAGAACGTGCTCTATTGCCGCGAAGTTGCCCAGACCGTCACCAGCAACTACGGCAAGCAGCTGGACAATACGAACTCTGCCTTAGGTCCAAACATCGTCGCCGAGCTATCGCCGACCTTGCGATCCGGGAATATGCGCGACAACAGCAATCCAGTAACCGAGGCCGAAATGCTCGTTGGCGGCTCGAAGGTTCGCCGCCTGATCCCGCGAGAGTGCGAACGGCTCCAGGGCATGGTCGACGACTACACGCTGATCCCGTGGCGCGGGAAGCCCGCCAGTGAATGTCCAGACGGGCCGCGCTACAAGGCGATCGGGAACAGCAAAGCGGTCACCGTCGTGCGCTGGATAGGTAGAAGGATTCTGAGACAGATTGAGCGCTGATCAGCGAGAGCTACCTTCAAAGCTGCCCGGCAGAAAAGGCCAACCTCCGCGCTTTTTCTTTCCTGACTTCTCTGCGCTGGCAGCTATGCGCTCGCGCTCAAGCTTTTCATAAAGTTTTGCCTGGTACTCAGCTGGGGTCGACTCAAGCAGTTCTTTCATTTCCTTGAAAGGATGTTTTCTCTTAAGGCGTTCAGCCCTGGTTAATCTCTTCTTGCCTTCCATGAACTCAATCCTTCCGCGCCACTGACTTGTTTCAGCAAAGTTAGCTCAGCCCATTTAAAACTTCCACCCTCCACCGCCCGGGCATGCCCCGGCATAGGACGCCCCATGCCCACAGAAAACAAACCGGCCGAGCCGCTGAAGGTTGAGCGCTCGACTGTGACCAAGCTGGTGATCACCGGCGCGCCGCGGCTTGACCCGATTACCGTGTTCCTCGAGGACTTCGGCCGCCGCGACTGCCCTACAGAATCCGACCCGAGCTATCAGACCGCCCAGGGCAAGATCACGATCAACTGCTGGGACAACAGCTGGAACGCCTACTGGGGTGGAATGGGCCCGCGCACCGTCGCGGAGTTTGTCGCCGACTGCGACTGGCATTACATCCTCAACTGCCTGGATCGCGGGATCAGCCCCACAGTTTTCAGCGGTAACGCCCTTCACGCTCTGGCCAAGAAATGCATCGTTCAGCGCCGCCGGCAACAGACAGGGCGCCATGAGTGGGAGCTGGGTGAGCTGAGTAAAGACGAAGCCAGAGAGCTTTGGCGCGACATCGACGAGCTGCGCGGCATAGAGAGCGCTAACGAGTGCTGGCATCAAAGCAGGTTACTGACAGAACTGTTCGGTGATGAATGGCATTACCCGCTCGACGGCAAGGCGGTCGAAGAGAACCAAAAATTCACCTACCTGCGTCGCGTTGTTGAAGCGGTGCAGCAGGCGCTGCGCCAAGAACAGCCGCAGCAGGAGGCAGCATGAAGCGCATCTACCTCAGCGGGCCAATTACCAACATGCTGGACCTGAACTTCCCGCTGTTCCATTCCACGGCCGCCACCCTGCGCGCCGCCGGGCACAGTGTCATCAACCCCGCGGAACTCAACCCAGATCCTGGCACCTGGAACGAATGCATGCGCCGCGACATCAAGGCCCTGATGGAATGCGACACCGTGGCCACCCTGCCCGGCTGGCAGGATTCCCGCGGCGCCAGCCTTGAGGTTCATATCGGCAAGGAGCTCGGCATGAAGGTTGTGAATGCCCATGATCTGGTATCGGCTATGAAGCTGAAGTAGCAGGCCAAGGTCCTACATGAACAGACTTTCCATTGTTTAGCCGCCCACCAACTGGCACAAAAGGACGACTCACTTTCCATTTTATTTTTGAAAGTAATTCGTAATAAAACGGTTCGGCTGCTTTTCCATGGACGGCATGGCAGCAAACATACGCAACGACATCCGCTAACTGGAGAAGCTCAAGGAACGGCCCGCCAATGTTTGACTCTATTTTATAAACCTCATTGGGAGCTGCTCCTATCGCCGAAAACCCGCCAGCCAGGTAATGGGCCTGCTGTTTGACTCCGCCCCAAAAATCGACTTTGGTATTATCGGGAGATGTATAAATTTCGCACTGAGCTGCAAGCGGCCCTTCTGATCCATCGGGATTGATAGCGAAGCAGATATTCGCAAGTATGCCGAGCACACCTTTCGGATCATAACGAGTATCAATCATGAAATTTGGCATATTAGGATCATTCGAACCCACTTCGATCCCGCGTTCAAAATATTCTTTAACATCCTCCGATGCGTGGGAATATCTAACCAAAACCTTATATTTATTTAAAATAGTAATAATATTTCGAAAAATACTTTCAACGTCAAACCTACTCAAATGACTCAGCCCAAGCTTTTGCCTTTGCTGACCGCTGGTCAAATTCCGACAATGGAGATCTACCCCCTGCGGGAATCTAAATCGTTTTTTTACAAGCAATATCTCTCTGAGTATGGATTTTAGTTTAGTTCGTTTGAAGAAGATGTAAGCGTATACAAGTTGCCCTTTGTACTGACTATCGTCACCAAATGCCATATATGGCGCGCTAGTCGAATTGCCGGTCACTACGGTAACTGTTTCCATTAGCTTGCTTCCCTTCGGCAGGCGGGCGATTTCGCGAACTCACATTACTCCAGCAATGCCCTATTGGCCATCTAGTGGAGTTTCCCCCTTCAAAGTCAGCCGCTATAGCGGCAAAGGATGAGTGCGCCCATGAAAACGCACCAACTCACGCACGCACGCCTGCTGGAAAAAGTGGTGTACGACCCCGACACGGGAAAATTCACGCATCTAGGGCGGCGCCGGCCAAAGGTCGGTCAGTTCGACAAAGATGGTTACGTGAAGATTTCTATTGATGAGGTCAAGCATCAGGCGCACCGGCTGGCTTGGCTGTATGTGACCGGCAACTATCCGCCTGAGGATATGCAGGTCGACCACATCAACGGTGTCAGGGATGACAATCGATGGACAAATCTGCGCCTTGTAACTCACGCAGAGAACCAAGCTTACCGCCTTGCATCGGGCAGAGAGCAGTCTGCTCGGGGAATCAGCGGCGTTCGCGGCGTTTACTGGCACGGAGGCAAGGGGAAATGGATTGTTACCGTCCGAGCGGACAAAAAATCGCATTTCGGCGGTTACCACGCCAGCGTTGAATCTGCCGCTCTGGCCGCGACTGTGCTGAGAAATCAAATTCAAGAAGAGAGGGCGTCAGCATGATCCTCAAATGCATGGCCGGCTGCACCCTCTTCTTCTGGCTTCCATTGGTACTGACCATAAAGGCGGTGATCGGATGAGCGACCATTCAAAACTGAAACAACTGGCCGAGGCTGCCGAACTCCAAATGCCCAGCCCTTGGTTTGTCCACCGCGACGGTATGGGGTCAGAGTTCCCGACGCATCCGAATCAAAACTTCGGAGTTGACGACGCTCGAGGCTGGGCTGTTGCTTGGCATGGCGTGGGCCGCAACAGCGGAATATGGCTCGAGGAGGTGGCCGAGTTCATGGCTGCCGCGAACCCCGCCGCTGTCCGCGCCCTGATCGTCGAGAACGAAGCGCTGCGCAAGGAGCGAGATAACTTGCGAGCAGATCGCGACAGCCTCCTCGAAGCCGGAGCAGACCTATTATGATCTTGATTCCAATTGCCGCCCCGCTCTACATGGCCTACCTCATCTACAAGGGGCCGTGGCGATGAGTGCACCCATCGAGCTACAGGATTTTCTGTACGGAGTAAAAGTTGTACAGATCGAAGATCTCCGGGTGGCCCGCGGCCTAGTATCTTGCCCACCGTCAAGTGCGGCGGCGATCTGATCACCAAGTATCTGACCTACCCGAAGTAGCTCCCCTCCCCAAAAGTCGGGTCTTTAGGGTAGTCCTAGTAATGGATATTCCAGAAAAGATAGACGACGCCCCACACAAAACAGAGCGTGATAAAAGCGCCGACGATAAGGACTGGAAGAGCAAACGTGACGACCCAAATCTTGTTATGCGGTTGGACCTCTTTCTGGAGGTCCGTGAACAAGCGAGCCGCAAGAAATACGATACCTACAGTGAACAGTGAGGCGACGACTGCAGTTACACCACTGACAGAAATCTGAATTATCGAGGCATTTTCTAGGACTTTTAAAGTGCTCAACCACACCAGTGAAACCCCGGTTAAGGTAGCGATCGAGCTGGCAATACTAAGTAATTCTGACCACTTCACCACAACATTCCTTTGGCTGTTGAAATAACACAACATTTTCACATGCCTACCCCCACCCATTGCAACCATTCAAGCCTGCCGGTGTACGGCGGGCGAGGAATTCGTATGCGCGAAAAAGTATCCGTCCAAGACCTGGAAGGCGCCGACCTGGCTCTGTGGGCTGCCCGAGCCCAGGGCGTCGAAGAAAGGAAGGGAATCAAGCTGTACGCCTCCGGCCCATGCCTTTACCGCGATACAGGCCCCGGCGGTGAACCCTTTCCTTTCCGACCCGACTCGAACCTCGGGGACTCAGCGATTTTGATTCAGGAGCTGACGCAGGCAGGAATCTTGACCCTGTTCGGACATGGCGCGCAGTTCGAGGCTCAAGGATTCGGACACGTCGGTTATACGGGCACGCTTTCTGCGGCGCTGACCCGCTGCTACATCGCGTGGAAGCTCGGTCAAGACTTCACTGCCACACCAACCAACTGATCACCACCTTCTGCCGCCACGCGCGGCATGGAGCAATACCTCATGGAAACCGAAATCCTCTCCGACGAGGAACTGTCCGAACTCACCGGCTACAAGGCCCGTGCCTACCAGCGCCGCTGGCTGATTGATCGCCAGTGGGTGTTCGTCGAAAGCCGCGGCAAGCGCCCGCTGGTGGGCCGCATGTATGCTCGCATGAAGCTGGGCATGATCAGCCCTACGATTGCCGATCCGAACCCGCCGCTGGCTGCACCAGTATGGACACCTGACTACTCGCGAGTGAATTGATATGCGCCCCCGCAAGGCCGACACACGCAACTTGCCGCCTCGGATGTACCAATGGACGCGAACACGAAAAAGCGGAAAGGTTTGGATCGCCTATTACTATCTGGACATGACAGGCAAGGCGATCCCGTTGGGCAAGGATCTGGACTTGGCCAGGGTCAAATGGGCGGAGCTGGAGGCGAAGGAAAAGCCGCTTGATCTACGCACCATGAAAGGCATCTTCGACCGATATATCCGCGACATCGTATCGAAGAAAGCGGCACGGACGCAGAAGGACAATTTGGCGGAGATCAAGCAGCTTCGGCCGATGTTCGACAGCGCTCCCATCGACTCAATCACCCCAGCAACTATTGCAGGGTACCGCGACGCGCGGACCGCCAAGGTTCGCGCGAATCGCGAGATTGCTACCCTCTCCCACGTGTTCAACATTGCTCGGGAATGGGGACTGACGACCAAAGAAAATCCCTGCCAGGGCGTGCGCAAAAACAAGGAAACGCCGAGGGACTATTACGCGAATGATGTTGTTTGGGATGCTGTTTACGTGAAGGCAGCTCAAGAGCTGAAAGACGCGATGGACTTGGCCTATCTGACCGGGCAACGACCGGCAGATGTCCTGGTCATGAGGAAGGACGATGTCGAGGGAAATTACTTGGAAGTGCAGCAGAACAAGACACACAAAAAGCTGCGTATCCAGACTACTGACGGTGATGAACCCAACAGCCTAGGCTTGCTTATCGGGAAAATGGCCGAGCGCAATGCTCAGCACATTTGCAGCTATTTGATTGTGAGCGCACGCGGCAAGCGGATGACGGCGAAGATGCTTCGCGATCGATGGGACGACGCCAGAGAAAGGGCCAAGAAAGAAGCTGAAGAAAAAGGCGATGTTCAGCTGGCGGAGAAAATTGGAGGCTTCCAGTTCAGAGACATCAGGCCGAAAGCGGCGTCGGAAATCCTCGACGTCGGCGATGCGAGCCTACTCTTGGGGCACACTAAAGGAGACATTACCGAGCGCGTCTATCGACGAATTGGCGCCATTGCCAAGCCATCGAAATAGCCCCAAAAACCGTTACAAAACTCAAAATCCGCCCCTTGTAGAATGCGGGCTGTAGCGGTGTAAAAAAATAAACGTATCGTAACGAAAAGCGACTACAGGCCCCGGTTTCATTGGCTTTGCATATCGGTCTTGAAAACCGTCGACTGTAACAGGTCCATGAGTTCGAATCCCATCGCCTCCGCCATATTTGATACGACAAAGCCCTGATTATTCAGGGCTTTGTCGTTTCTGGGGTTTGAGATTTTCGCCGCGTTCGTTGAAGCGTTGCAAAACCTTCTTCTTTTTCTCCCTTCTCCGGCGCCCTGCCAAACGTAAAACACTCTTCATGTAGCACGGTGCTGCGCTGGGCTCTTTCACGGAGGAACGCCCAATGCCAAATTCAGATCTGCTCCCTTCCCTGCTTTACAAAATCAATGAAAACCAACTCGCCCTCGAAGCCGCAATCATGGAGCGATCCAACTGGGTCGAGGAGCGCGGATCAGCCGATGTCGCCGAGAACGTCCGCGGCGCCCTTTGGGCAGCCGACAAGAACGAGGAATTTATCAAGATGACCTTGGCCGTTTTGATGACGCCATCTAAGCTTCTGCCCACTACAGATGATCGCCTCGACGAGCCTGCGGTATTCGCTGCGCTCCAGAAATGAAAGGGGCCGCCGATATGGCGAGCCCTGAATTAGTGGCGCTAATAGCCTTTCGAGCTTGTGGAGCAGGCGCGGCAGTAACTCCATGCGCTCGATTTCCGTGGGCGCATGAGAAAATGGCCGTAGGCCATGTAGAATTCCCTCGTCATCAATCCAAGGACAAGGGTATGAAAATAACAATATCGCTGGCACTGCTTGCATCACTCGGGCTTTCAGCCGCAACACAGGCCGCTGACTTTTCAAGCGCCGACCTCTGCAAGGCCGCAATTTCCGTGGAAATGGGCCGACCAACGAAGACGATGAAAACCAAGAGCGCCGGAGCAATTCCAGAAATCTCTTACCGCCGACCGGATGGCGATGCCTTCCGATATCGCTGCCAAGTGTCCGAAGACAGAGTTATCTGGTCAGCGTTCCTGGACGATACCGGGGAGTGGGGCCGCTGGAGAAATCGATATTCGGAGGGCGATGCTTCCACCACGTACTCCATCGAGAGCGGCGTGCTCACGATCAAAAACGATCAATCGGGCGAGCAAATCTTCAAAAAGAAGGATTTTTGAAGCCTGAATAGGTGCGCTCGTCTTTCCGAACTGTCTGCCAAAGGCCTTGTCAACGTCGACGCCCCTATGCATCGATCTCGCTGATCCAATCTCGCGCCACCCTGAAAGCTAGTTTGAGTTCGGAGCGCGCCTGCTGCCGGTGTTGATTCCGTACGTCGCACTCTCCGACCATCGACGTCCAGGCCTTCCCGAAGGCTGCCTTGGCTGCAGGCAAAATCGAGGCGAAAAAAAGCCCCGCAAAATGGCGAGGCTCGAAAAATTTCTATTGCAATAATTAATCAATAAACCACTATTTTCACAATTCTGCCTTCGTGGCGACTGACGCTGCCGTTGAGCCTGCCCGCGATGATTTGTTTCTCAAGGGCAATCTCAAGCTCGTTGAATTCATATTCATTGGGCTTTTCAGCCGCATTCATCATGATGTTGTAAGTGCCAGCAACAGCTCCGGCATCCACTTGCAAATCTTTCGACATACCATGAACGATGCCTTTAGTTTGCTCCACAGCGCCCATCAACATCTCAGTATCTATGCTCATGCGTCCCTACCTTTAACTGTCCGGTCCTCTCTACGATAGCGCATCGGGGTGTGATCTGAATCCTGCGGCCAAGCAGCGAAGCTTCCATCAAGCGAGGCTCGGAGGAATGAACTCGGGTCGATGCAGGGTTTAGCACGCGCCACATCACACCTCGATGCGGACTGAGTACCGTTAATCAGCCGGATTGGCCATGAGCTCTTTGAGTGGACGCACAGTCTTTGCCTGCAAGTATCCACCGGTTGGCGTGGGTTTCTCGTTGCGGGTTTCAAAGCAGGTCTTCAACAGACGATTACGCCTGTAGTCGTTCGGCAGCTCAATGATATGCCCAAACCCGCAATTGTCCTGATTAACGACATAGGCGGGATCCTCCGCCCAGAACGAAATAAGCGTCATCAACAGAAACATTGACTGCAATCCTTGGCGACACATTGGGTCGGCTTTGTAGCAGACGCCCTTCCCGCCATCAACATTTTCGACACCACCCGAACGCACTCCCCTCCGCGCCAGCGGAGCGGATGAGTTTATCCGCGTTTTGTTGGCCATCAACGACCAACACCTGCTGGCAAAAACAGAGCAGAAGCTGAACCCAAAAAATTCACCGCCGAAGCTGCGCGACTTCAAAGTGAACGAAGAGCACTGCTCGGGCAAGTGACTATCCTTTTGCGCGTGTCCGATCAGCGGGGCCACCTCTTCCTTGAGAATCAGCGTCTGCTGAGGGAAGCTCGCGAGAGGAGCAAGTGAAGGCTAGGCTCAGAGTCGACTTTGAGGAATCAGTCAATGTGCCGACGACTCTCCCAATACAGTGGAACTCAAGACTTTGAAGCTACGCTGAGCATGCCGAACGCCCTGGTCAGCTCGACCAGCGAGCAACCGCTCGAGCGGTACAACGCTGCACCAACAGCTCAGTTCGCCCTCTTCTACCAAAGAGGCCAGTTTCTGCACGCCGACTTGGTGCTCGGCCAGTACCCGAATGAAGAACACCACACCGGCGAGCATCACGCCTTTGTGGTCATCACCGTCGACAGTGCTGGCGGTGTGGATATTCACGATCGGCGGCCGGTGTTGCTTACTCCGGAGCTGGCGCGAGCGTTGCTCGACTTCGTAACACCCAAGAAGCGCTCCGAGCAGAGAGTGCTGGACCAGCGCGAATCCGCCAATATTTTTGAGTGGTTCAGAGTCGGACTTAAGGCAGGTACTAAATCAGGCAGCAGCGCTAATAATGCGAGAAAATTCATAAAGATTCGCCCCCCCAAAAAATCACCAACAAGGATGAATTAAAAATGATTTCAGTCTATACAATTGGACATGGATTTGAGCATACAGGAAAGCAAATAAATACAGAGCGCTGTACCGTTTACGAATTCGTCCCATCCGGACTAATGCATGACGGACGGAATAACAAAAAAATAATTGACGGTGGTTATGATGCCTTGATGAATAGCGCGACCTCCTCGCCAGACACAGCGTTAGCTTCGAGAGCAAAAACTGTAGCTGGCGGGGTTAATCCAGAAGGGGCCGCGTCCTTTGGTTCAGAGGCAATGGTGTTCTATAAATACCCTCCGGGCCATACTATTAACGAGATGTACGGCATCACAACGATGGACACATACAAAGACAAACTCTCAGAAACATTTGGCCTATCCGTAAATGACCAAAAGTCAGAAGCGTACATCACACTGACAACAGAATACACCGGAACCCTTTACAGAAGCACAGTAGACTCAAGCAAATATTACTTTGTGGGCACGCTAAATCCCAGCGAAACAAAATCACACTTCAAGTTATCAAGCTTAATTAAAGGTCTCCAGGCATACTTCATCAACGAAGAAATAAAAATCCATTGGACATGCTGTCGAGTCCATATCCCAGCGGACAAAATAAGTGATACAGAAATAAGAAGCTGGATAGCATCCGAACTATAACAAAGCAGCTATTGTAATTAAATCATCAATTACAATAGCCGCACAAACAAACAGGCGCCATGCACAGCTACTTGGGGCGTAGATAATTATTCAACGAAGGACTGACGTACCTGCATGGGCAATCAATCCTGGCCAGCCTGGACGAATTCACCGCCGACTATATGCTCCTCTTCAACGACGTCCAGCAGTTGCTGATGATGAAAATGTGTTCGCTGCTCACTGCCCAGCAGCGAACGTTGCGCAACTACACAGATGAGGTGAAAGCAGGAAGAATTCTTCGGGCTGAGGACAATATTCGATGGATTTTCTGGAGTCCCTTGGCACCTTTGTAGCGCTTTCAGCAATTACCAGGGCTATGAAAAACCTCGCCGCGTTCTCACCCGAGGATTTGTCGCGTTCTGCGTGTTTGTGGCTGCGTTCGAGCTGATTGTTCTGAATCTCTACTACTAGCGCTTCAAGCGGAGCTGACTGAAGCCCGACACCGGCCCAGTGCCTGGTTTTGTTCATGCCGGCCCATCAGCGGCGCGACGCTAGCCAACGATTACCTGTGAAATGCGACAGGAAAAATGGTCGACAAGTCTGGCGCGGCTCCCGTAATGCCAACGGTCTATTTGAGTTTTTTTCCTGCAGCTCGCCATATCGTTAACGAAAGCAAGGCCAATAACGCGCCAACCACTCCGGCGAAAATACCCAGTTGAAGATAGGCTGAGGGAGTGAACCAGCAGGGGCTGACCGGGAATCCTGCCTGAAAGAAATTACAAGGCTCAGGAAACAGGATGCGCCATAGGTGAGGAACAGAGGTGATCCAGAAGAAGCCGATAGCAAAGATCCCCGATAACCACCAACGGGAGAGGTTTGGCCACTTTTTACGAAGCAGGGCCAAAGCCGTGAACAGCACAATAGTTGAAATTCCGGGGACCACCAATGCGTCAAAATAAAACCGATTGAACTGTTGGGCAGCAGTTTCCATATCACCTCTGCAATAATCGGCTCAGGGCCGCTTTCGGATCGTTCGTATCAGGAGGGCTCTGCAGGCTGTGGCCGCTTGGTCAACTCAGACCTTTGTCAGTTGAGTGGATCAAACATCGTGTCACTCCTTGTTAATGCACAGGATAATCGCACTTAGCTACCATCCTGAAACTAATCTGTTGGACTAACCTGATCGCCGTCTGCAAGTCCGTTGTCGATGAACTCACCGCAGCACTCCCCAAGGCACAAATCATTTTCAACAACATGGCGAGCCTATTCGTGCCCCCCCCTGATCTGATCGTTCAACTTGCGCCCGCGTCTGCGAAGACGTCCCCACAATACCTGAGCACTACCTGAACCCAAGGCCAGTGCCAGCAGCACCAGCAAGATCAAGGCCCAATTGGACGGACTCGGCTGTTGGCCAAGGATGAGCATTGAACTGACGATGCCAAATACCGGAATCAACAGTGACAGTGGTGCCACGCGCGACACCGGATATTCACGCAACAACAGATTCCAGCCCCAGTAACTGAAGTGCGTCGCGGCATAGACCTGGAACGCCAGTGAAAACAGCGTCATCGCATTGAGCTGTGCAGGTAACGCGGTGAACGACGCTGCGCCATGCAACAGCCACGTCATCAGCAATAGAGGAATGGGTGGGAACAGACTCGCCCAGACCACGAAAGCGAAGATCTCGCGCACCTTCGACACTTTGATAATGATGTTGCCGATGCTCCAGGCTACGGCGCTGGCAATGACCAGCGCAAAACCTGCCGTCGATGCGTCGCCGGGCCTGCACAGCACAATCCCCAGCAACCCTGCGGCCGCCAATCCACTCGCCAGCCATTGCAGGCGTCCCACGCGCTCGCCGAACAACAGCACACCCCAGCCCAGAGTAAAAAATGCACTGAGCTGGATCAGCAGCGATGCCGTACCGGGCGGCACACCCCATGCAATCCCCTGATTGATCATGGCCCACATGGCGACGCCAAAAATCAGTCCGTAAGCGGCGACCCAACGAAAGGCTACACGCGGTCGCTCGACGATAAAAACCCAAGGCAAGGCCGCCAGTGCGAAACGCAATGCAGTCAGCAACAGAGGGTCGATGTCGGCGAGACCGAGGCGCGTCACGGGGAAGTTAATTCCCCAAACGGCCGTCACCAGCACCGCGAGTAAAAGATGTTTCTTCTGCATGGTCAGGCATTATCCAGAGTTGAGCGTCAGTGCGCGTGCCTGAAGAAATATGCCGACAATCAGACTGGCCCGCTTTCAACCACAGGCCAGATTTCATTAGAATCGGGCCATGCGCGAAATAACCCTGCCTCCTTACGAAAATACCTCGCACGACGCTGTCGTGACCGCACGTGAATATGCGGACGGAACGCTGTTCCCGACCCACGACCATCCACGTGGACAATTCGCGTACGCGGCTAAAGGGGTCATCACCGTGTTCACGGAACAGGGCAACTGGGTGGTGCCGCCCCAACGCGGCATATGGGTTCCGGCGCAACTGTCGCACGCGATGCAGATGCGGGGTCCGGTGACGCTGCACAATACCTATATCGACACTGCTGCCGCGCAGCGACTCGGTTTGTCGGCGCATTGTCAGGTCGTAGACGTGTCGCCGTTGTTGCGGCAGTTGCTGTTGAAGGCAATCGAAGTGCCTGCGGGATACGTCACCGAGGGCCGCGATGGCCATCTGATGGGGTTGCTGCTGCATGAAATTGCCGCAATGCCCGCCCTGTCGCTCAATGCCCCGCTCCCCGCCGAGCCACGTCTGGCGTTGATCTGCCGCGAGTTCCTCGCCCGGCCTTCACTGGAGGTGGGGATCGATGACATGGCTCGACGCGCTGGAATGAGCCGCCGCAGTTTCACCCGCCATTTTCGGCTGCACACCGGTATCAGTTACGTCGAATGGCGGCAACAGGCCTGCCTGCTCGCGGCGATCATTTTGTTGGGAGAAGGTCAGTCGATCACAGAGGTTGCCATGGTCTTGGGTTACAGCAGCTCAAGTGCATTTGCGACAGTGTTCAAACAGGTGTTGGGCGAAGTGCCAAGTCGGTATTTGGCGGGCGATCAATATTAGCGGTTGGCCAATACAACTCCCGCGCTCAATCGATGAATCCGTGCTGCGACATCATCAAACAGATGATTCATTTTCATGGATGCACGGGCTGTTATTGCGAGGAATCGCCGAGGCTATGCCCAGACCCGGTTACTTTGCCGTAGCCAATCCGCCGATTTGTGCGGAGCCAATGCTCATTGCCTTTGGGCCGCTAAGCACCACTATCGAGCGTCCCGGCTAATTCGACATTCATCTTGAATTGCTCACCAATCCCGACCATCGTCCGCTTGCTTGCTTCTACTGACCCTTCCCGAGTCCAGAGAAACGGAAAGAATGAAAAGCACTGATCGGTTTGTAGGGTCGCTAGATCACGCTTCCATCCGTTCCAGCGCAGTCCGTCGTAAAACACTGCCAGACGTTCGCTCACTGCCCAACCCAGAAAGTCGGTGTAACCGATTTCCAGCGGTTCCCAACGTAATGTATCGGGCGCCCAGTAATACATCGCCCCCATGTCATCACCCAAGGCACCGCCATTGATAGCGAAGAAACCGCCCACAACATCGTCGGCGACCAGCAGATAACCCGTCCCACGGCCCTCATTCCAGTCAATCAGATTTCGCGGCAACTGCGGATGACCTGAGCCGAGTACACGCAACCAGCCGTGGTCGATGATAAGCCCGCCACTGTCGTAGGCCATCGAACCCAAGGTCGATCGGGTCGATACTTGAAGGCCGGACAGCACCTCAGCGTTTTTTGAAGACGGAGGTAATAACTGGAAGTCCAAAGCAGCGTCTTCCAGCATTTCCTCAATGAAGGGCAACGCGGGGTTGTGGTGATCTATCAGGTCTTGCAGGTTTTTCATCTACCGATCCTTCGGGGAAAAGGACGATTATAGCGATATCGTCAATGCGCATGACCACCGGGCAAGTCCATTTGATGACATGGAATGATCGGCGCCATCATGCTAAAAACCCTGCCTCCAGTCGTACAGGACAGTTTCTGAATGCCCAAAAAACAGCCGGTCAGTAAAGAGACCGCAACCGCCGCCGACATCGAGCGCTCGATCCAGGCCTTGAACAAAATGGCCGAACGCCTGTGGGGTGACGGTCGAGAAGCCGAAGCCAGAGCGCTTCTCGATGCGCTTGATGCGTTAAACCGAGCGCTGGACCGGATCCGGATTGGCGAAAGTCGCAGGGTTGTTACCCTGCATTAAGGTCGTCCCTGCCGAAATGGCAGGATCAGGGAAGAATCGATGCGCTTTTTGAAATTACTGCTGGCTGTTGTGTTGGTGCTGTGCAATTTCGACTTTACCTATGAAAAACCGCGCAGAGTCTTTACTGCGGGATTCGTCAGATTCTGCGTGATAGTGGCTCTGATGGAGGTGCTGATACTGCACCAGATTTACTACGGTCAGGGATCGTAGGGCTATGGTTTGAGGATCAACAGTGGCTCGCCCTTCTTGACGATGTACGTCGCCAACTCTGAGCCCTTGTCCGCGCCGACATTCTTCGCGATATGCGCAACACCCTCCGGGATAAACAGCGAATCGCCAGCCTTCAGTGTTACGGGCGCCCTGCCCTCCAGTTGATATTCGAATGTACCGCTGATCACGAAAGCGACCTCGACACCGGGATGCGCATGCCGTGGCGAGGTCACGCCAGGTTCGAAATCGACCCGCGCTTGAAGCACTTCTCGATCGGCGGCGCCGAGGTCCTGACGCACCAGATCGGTACGACTCAGGCCTTGCTGCCAACTTTTGGGTTGGGTGTCAGCGGCGTGTGCGATGCCGGTCAGGGACGCGAATATTGCAGCGGTAGCCAAAAACAATGGACGGCGCATGATGTTGCCCTCTTGAGCGTAGGGTTGGGGTGACCTCTACTCTGCGTGGGGCATGTATGGCGGATGTGTCGTAAACCCGATGTTTGTTATCGGCGTGTGTATCCGACCGGGGTAGATACACGTTTATACAAACGTTTCGCGGTCTTGCCGCATCGCCAGCAACCATGTTCTCAGGGCGACGATTTTTTTCGAGTCCGCTGTTTCGTGTGGCGTCACCAGATAAAACCCCAGATCGTCCTGCAGACGCAGATCAAACGGCACCAGCAGTCGTCCCGCCCGCAGATCATCATCCACATAGGTTGAGCGCCCGATGCAGACGCCCTGCCCGTCAATGGCGGCCTGCACCGCCATCATCGCCAGATCGAAGGTCAGCCGGGGCGCTTCGGCCAGTCGAGGCGGCTGCCCCTCCGCGCGTAACCAGAGGTTCCAGTCGTCGGCGGTCATGCCACTGACTTGCAGCATCGTGTGGTTGATGAGATCGGCGGGCGTGCTCAGTGCCTTCGTGCCGTTGAGCAATGCCGGGCTGCACACCGGAAAGATCTCGTCGGACATCAGAAAATCGGCACGCAAGCCCTTCCAGTCACCTCGACCATAGCGAATCGCCGCATCAATACCGCCGTGACGAAAATCCACCAGTTCGGTGGATGCACTGACCCTTACTTCGATATCGGGAAAGGCCTGCTGAAACGCCGGCAGGCGCGACAACAACCACTTGGACGCCACCGACACCAAGGTGCTGATGGTCAGCACAGGCTTGTTGCGCGACGCCAGCAACTGCTCCGTCGAATAACGCAATTCATGAAACGCCGAGCGCACGCCCGGCAAGTAGTCTTGGCCGCTTTCAGTGAGCGCCAATCCGTCCTTGAGCCGAAGAAACAGCGACACACCCAGCTCCTCTTCGAGTCGGCGGATCTGATGGCTGATGGCGGTCTGGGTAACGTTCAGCTCTTCGGCCGCCTTGGTAAAACTCATGTGGCGAGCGGCGGATTCGAAGGCTCTCAAACCATTGAGAGAAGGCAACCTGACAGCCATATGACGCTCCGTACCCATGAGATTTTGTCATACGCTATCACTCGAAATGACCTTTGCGAAAGCTTCGGCGACGGTGGATTCTGGCGCCTTATTTCAGCAAGGAAACGCCATGAAACTGTATTTCGCGCCGATGACCTGTTCGTTGTCGCCACACATTGTGCTGCGGGAACTCGGTCTGCCCTTTGAACTGATTCGCGTGAATAACCAGACCAAGCGCACAGCCGATGGCCGCGACTTTCGCGAGATCAATTCCAAGGGTTATGTCGCAGCACTGATGCTGGATAACGGCGAGGTACTGACGGAGGGGCCGGCAATTTTGCAATTCCTCGCTGATCTGGCTCCCGGGAACGCATTGGCGCCGGCTCAAGGCACCTGGCAGCGCACGCGTTTACAGGAACATCTGAACTTCATCAGCAGCGAAATTCATGGCGGCAGCGCGCCGCTGTTCAATAGCGAAATCCCGGAAGCGGTCAAGGCCATCTTCAAGCAAACTCTGTTCAAGCGTCTGGATTTCCTGAGCCAGACGCTCGCTGAGCGGGATTATCTGATGGGCACATTCGGCGTGGCCGACGCTTATCTGTTTACCGTTCTGCAATGGCTGCCGGTGTTCAATATCAACATCGAGCATTGGCCGACGCTGGCGGCCTATATGAAAGGCATTGCCGAGCGCCCAAGCGTTCGCTCGGCAATCGCAGCGGAAAACGCCACACAACCAGTCTGAACAGTGGTTACGCTTTCACCGATGCAATTGCGGCCTCATCGATAAACGCTGCCACTTCGCTTGCCCGTGACGCCAGCGACGCATGGCTGGCATCCAGCGTGATGATCTTTTTCGCCCCCAGCCGCGCGGACATCTGCCGCTGGTTGTCCGGATGGATCATGTGATCCTCGGTGGAGATCTGATACCACGACGGCTTGTTCTTCCAGGCAGGATTGCTGATCGTATCGCCGAAAGTGCTGGCCACCGGCGCCTTCTGAGTGACTGCCATGACCAGCGCTTCTTCGGCTGAGAGATCCTGACAGAAGCTTTCATGAAACTTGTGAGCCTTGAGCCACAGAAAGCCGTCGCTGTCCGGTTCGAGATTCGGCGCGGCGGCCGGCAAATGTTGCTGCGTCAGACCGCCGGGGCTTTCGCCGGCATCCGGAGCAAATGCGGCGATATATACCAGGCCAACGACATTCGGCTGATTGCCGGCCTCGGTGATCACCGCCCCGCCATAAGAATGCCCGACCAACAACACCGGACCACTTTGTTGCGCGATCATTTTACGCGTGCGTTCAGCATCGTCGGCGAGCGAGGTCAATGGCATTTCTACGGCATGCAGTGCCGTGTAACCCTTGCGTGTCAGTTCGACAATGACCTTGCCCCAATGTGCGGCGCCACCCCAGAAACCGTGTACCAGCACAATTGTCGGTTTGTTGCTCATGGCCCTGCTCCTTTGTCTGTAAACAGAAGATGGTTTGCCAACTACGCGCAGCAGTATGGTGCCGATTGCGCAAACGGGCCATGTCGACGGCGAATCTGTAAACTGGCGCGATCCTCACTCACTCGAACAAGAGATCAGCATGGCCAACCAAGACATCACGTTCACTCCGGATCCGGACGCCGACTCCATTTCTTCCGACGTCGCGACCTTCGGCGGGATCATGGTTTCCACCCAGATCCCGACCCGTGCCGATGGCAGCCTGGAACTGGGCGGCATCACCGAGCAAAGCGAATGCACACTGCAAGCACTGAAAGTCGCCCTGGAGCGCGCCGGCAGCTCGATGGACCGAGTCATGCATCTGACCATCTACCTCACCGACATGGCTGACCGCGCAGCATTCAACGAAGTGTACAAACGCTTCTTCGCCAAGCCTTGGCCTGTGCGTGCGGCAGTCGGCGTTGCCTCTCTGGCCGTTGAAGGCATGCGGGTGGAAGTGACTGCGATGGCCGCCAAGGCCTGATCGTGTAACACCGAATCATTGTGGGAGCTGGCTTGCCAGCGATGGCGTCGGCACATCACACATTGACGTCGCCTGATACTCCGCTATCGCTGGCAAGCCAGCTCCCGCAGGTTTTGGTGTCGACCATTGCATCTGTGTCTGGCACAAAACCCTGTAGGAGCTGTCGAGTGGAACGAGGCTGCGATCTTTTGATCTTTGAAAACGAGATCAAAAGATCGCAGCGTGCCGCATCTCCTCCAAAAGCAGGATCAGACCTGCAAGGGCCATCGGGCAGCACAGGCGTGCCGGGCGCGCGATTCGCGGGTAGAATGCGCGGCTAACCGTGACAGCCTGACTAAAAAAACTATGTCCTTGCCCAAGCATCATCTGGAATTGCTCAGCCCTGCCCGCGATGTGGCCATCGCCCGTGAGGCGATCCTGCACGGCGCTGACGCCGTCTACATCGGCGGCCCGAGCTTCGGCGCCCGCCACAACGCCTGCAACGAAGTGAGCGAAATCGCCGATCTGGTGGAATTCGCCCGCAAGTATCACGCGCGAATCTTCACCACCATCAACACCATCCTGCACGACAACGAACTGGAGCCGGCACGCAAGCTGATCCATCAGTTGTACGACGCCGGTGTCGACGCGCTGATCGTCCAGGATCTGGGCGTGATGGAGCTGGATATTCCGCCGATCGAGCTGCACGCCTCGACCCAGACCGACATCCGTACGCTGGAGCGCGCGAAGTTCCTCGATCAGGCCGGTTTCTCGCAACTGGTTTTGGCCCGTGAGCTGAACCTGCAAGAAATCCGCGCCATCGCCGACGAAACCGACGCCGCCATCGAATTCTTCATTCATGGCGCGTTGTGCGTGGCCTTCTCCGGCCAGTGCAACATTTCCCACGCGCAGACCGGGCGCAGTGCCAACCGTGGCGACTGCTCGCAGGCCTGCCGTTTGCCGTACACCCTTAAAGATGAAAAGGGTGGCGTGATCGCCTACGAAAAACACCTGCTGTCGATGAAAGACAACAACCAGAGCGCCAACATCCGCGCCCTGGTCGAAGCCGGCGTGCGCTCGTTCAAGATCGAAGGTCGCTACAAGGACATGGGCTACGTGAAAAACATCACGGCCTATTACCGTCAGCGCCTCGACGACGTCCTCGAAGATCGTCCGGACCTGGCCCGCGCTTCCAGCGGCCGCACCGCGCACTTCTTCCTGCCGGACCCGGAAAAGACTTTCCACCGGGGCAGCACCGACTATTTCGTCACTGATCGCAAGATCGACATCGGCGCCTTCGACTCGCCGACCTTCACCGGCCTGCCGGTTGGCACCGTCGAAAAAGTCGGCACGCGTGACATGCAGGTCGTCACCCACGAACCGCTGTCCAACGGCGATGGCCTGAACGTGCTGGTCAAACGCGAAGTGGTCGGTTTCCGCGCCAACATCGCCGAAGCCAAAGGCGAGTTCGAAGAAGACGGCGAGAAGCGCTACCGCTACCGCGTCGAGCCGAACGAAATGCCCGAAGGCCTGTTCAAACTGCGCCCGAGCCACCCGCTCAATCGCAACCTCGATCACAACTGGCAGCAGGCGCTGCAAAAGACCTCTTCCGAGCGTCGTGTGGCCCTGAGCTGGATGGCTCGCTTACGCGAAGAACAGCTGGAAGTCACCGCCACCAGCGAAGAAGGCATCAGCGCCAGCGTCACCCTGAACGGCCCGTTCGGCGTGGCCAACAAGCCTGAGCAAGCGCTGGAGCAGTTGCGCGATCTGCTCGGTCAGCTCGGCACCACGCAGTACCACGCCACCGACATCAAACTCGATGCGCCACAGGCGTTCTTCATCCCGAACTCGCAGCTCAAATCCCTGCGTCGTGAAGTGATCGAAGCGCTGACCGCTGCCCGTGTCGCCGCGCATCCGCGTGGCAGCCGTAAAGCCGAAACCAGCCCGCCGCCGGTGTACCCGGATTCGCACCTGACGTTCCTGGCCAACGTCTACAACCAGAAGGCCCGCGACTTCTATCACCGTCACGGCGTGAAGCTGATCGACGCCGCGTATGAAGCGCACGAAGAGCCAGGCGAAGTGCCGGTGATGATCACCAAGCACTGCCTGCGTTTCTCCTTCAACCTGTGCCCGAAACAGGCCAAAGGCGTGACGGGCGTGCGCACCAAAGTCGCGCCGATGCAGTTGATCCACGGCGATGAAGTGCTGACGCTGAAGTTCGATTGCAAGCCGTGCGAGATGCACATCATCGGCAAGATGAAAGGCCACATCCTCAACCTGCCGCAACCGGGCAGCGTGGTCGGCCACATCAGCCCCGAAGACCTGATGAAAACCATCCCGCGCGCACCGCACTGAGTGGTTGGCGGGTACGGTGCTTCGGCGCCGTACCCGCCTGCCCTGCTTCACGGCGGGACAAATCGCAGGCATAAAAAAACGCCAACTTCTTGCGAAGTTGGCGTTTTTTCGAATATGGCAGGGGCGGCTGGATTCGAACCAACGCATGGCAGGATCAAAACCTGCTGCCTTACCGCTTGGCGACGCCCCTACTGCTCTTTCCAGCGCCTCGTTGAGGTTTTCTGTGAGAACGGGGCGCAATTTACCAAGGTTTTTCCGCTTTGTGAAGCGCGAAATGAAATATTTTTTGTTTTAAAACAGCGACTTATTATTTTGGCTGGATTCTGGCCACTGATCTGCCGGTTTGGCGCTATGTATCACACTGTGTACGAACGCCGCCGCGATACAGCGACACTCAACTACGCCCCTCTTCGACACAGGCCAGATACGTCCCCGCGCTCAAATGCACCCAAGGTTTGAAGGATTCATTCAGAACCCTTGGCCAAAGGCTCGCACAGGAGACGTCACCATGAAGATGGCACTGCACACCCGCAAAACCGCTTTCGGACTTTCGATGCTGGCGCTATCGCTGTTCGGCGCTTTTGGTACGGCTCAGGCACAAACCACTGAACCTGCGGCAGTCAGCTATTCGGCGCCCTCGCCCTTCGGCCCGCTGAAACATGTGCAGGCGGGTGTGCTTGATGTGGCCTACGCCGAAACCGGCCCTGCCGATGGCCCGGTGGTGATTCTGCTGCACGGCTGGCCCTACGACATTCACAGCTACGACGAGGTCGCGCCGCTGTTGGCGGCAAAAGGTTATCGGGTGCTGATGCCGTATGCGCGGGGTTATGGCGATACGCAGTTCCTCTCCAAAGACACCCTGCGCAACGGTCAACCGGCGGCGCTGGCCAGTGACGTCATCGATTTCATGGACGCACTGAAGATCAAGCAAGCGGTGCTCGGCGGTTATGACTGGGGCGCACGTTCGGCAGACATCGTCTCGGCGCTGTGGCCGGAAAGGGTCAAGGCACTGGTCTCGGTCAGCGGCTATCTGATCGGCAACCAGGCCGCCGGCAGGAATCCGCTGCCGCCCAAGGCTGAATTGCAGTGGTGGTATCAGTTCTACTTCGCCACCGACCGTGGTCGCGACGGGTACCAGAAAAACACCCATGACTTCGCCAAGCTGATCTGGCAACTGGCGTCACCGCAGTGGAAATTCGACGACACCACCTTCGACCGTTCCGCCAAAGCCCTGGAGAACCCGGATCACGTCGACATCACCGTGTTCAACTACCGCTGGCGTCTAGGCCTGGTACAGGGCGAAGCGAAATACGCCGCACTGGAACAAAAACTGGCCACCGCGCCGTCAATCAGTGTGCCGACCATCACCCTTGAAGGCGACGCCAACGGCGCACCGCACCCGGCGCCCGAGGATTACGCCAAACGCTTCACCGACAAATACCAGTTCCGTTTGATCAATGGCGGAATTGGCCACAACTTGCCGCAGGAAGACCCGCAGGCGTTCGCCAAGGCTGTGATCGACGCCGATCACCTGTAGAAACAAAAAGGCAGTCAGCCGCAAAGGCTGACTGCTTGATTGTTTGGATGGTGGGATTGAGGCTCGGGTGGTGGTCAGACGCGGTGTTATGGTTTTGCAGATTCTTTGCCTGAACTGGCGTTATCGCGAGCAGGCTCGCTCCTACAGGGGAATGCATTCCAAATGTAGGAGTGAGCCTGCTCGCGATGAGGCCTCACCAGACACCCACAAACTGACTAACGTGCGTGATTACTCTGTTGGCACAACAAGATCCAACGCCTTGTTCACCGCCAACTCTCCCAACATGACCACCTGCGCAATGCCCAGTAGCGTATGGCGGTTTGATCCCTCCAACATCCCGGCAAAATTGCCGAGCATGACCGAGGCGGACGCCAAGGACCCGCAAGCGTTGGTCAGCAACGACTCAGTGTCTGCGTGCGGATTGGCCATGAACAGAGCGTTGGGCGTGTAGGGTGTGGCCACGATCGCGGCAGGCAACAGGTAATGGTCAAGCGCGCGCTCGGCCGCTTCGTGGAGCTTTCTTGAATTGGGCGATGCGTACGGCGATACCAGGTCTGTGACCGGTGGTTCGGGTGGCTGAGACATCAGCTGAAACTCCAGACAAGAATCGTTCGAGGTTCTTTGATAGAAGGCATGAAGCGTCGCGATCGCGGACGCTTCTGTGCAATGAGGGGGCACGCCCCCTCACCCATCGGCAACGCGACTAGTGCGGCAAGCGCTGGTTGTCCAAGACTCGACCCACGACCAGCTCACTGAGCATGATCACCTGTTGCAGGATCAGCATCTTCCGACGCTGCGAAATGTCTATCGAATCAGCAAGTTCACGCGCCATGTCACTGGCGGAAGACAAGGTTTCAGTCGCCTCGACGAGCAGCGTTTCGTCATCCACCGTGGGGTCGATGAGGTAGATCCTGCCGGTTTTTCGGGTGGGGATTGAGGTTTTTAGTGCTGAGGGATTGAGATAGAAGTTGATGGCGCGTTCTGTGGCCTCTTTGATGTTTTGAGGTTCGAGCGCGGCGTCGTAGGGGATTGGGTCGGATTCTGGTGGGTTCGGCGTAATTTTGAACATAGATGACACCTGTTTTAAAAGATAAAAGGAGCCATCACTCTCGCTACCAAACGAAGGGTGGCGGCCATTTGTGGGTTGGTAGACCGGTCAAAACAGTAAACCCGGCGCTCCCGAGGGAGCCCCACGCATGGCCACCATATAAATCTCAGCCTTAAAAACGAGGCTGCAAATGGCGACGCCATAACTGTAAATGAAGCGGGCTACCAAACCCGATCACTGTTTTGCAGTGACAGGGAAACGATACAGCCCGCCTCAAGGCGCGTAAGCCGGCGGATTCTGGCGTACGCGTAGGCAAAGGCGCAAGGTGTTGTAGCCTTTATGGCGTAACAGTTGGTGTAAATTAAACGTGTTTGCAGAATCTTGTTTAAGCACTGCGATGATAGTGAATCCTTCGCCACTTTTTGGGGGGGAGGCTGAAAGCTTGACGACTTTGCTCATAGTTTTGTTATAGATCTCAACCAGTTTCATTTGGAGTTATTCAGGATTTTTTCAATTTTTTTCATGACGCTTGGATCTCGCTTTGAGTGCTTCGCAATTATATCCAAGCCTAGAGCAATACCTTCCTTTCCCTCAGATGTTGACTTGTCAAATAAAGTGTCGAAGACATACATTACATATTCGCGGTCAAAATAACGTGCGAGCATGTCTCCTGCAATCCAGCAAAATTCCAAATTGGCATATTTTGAGTAGCTATCTCGGATGGTATCCAGCAGTTTTTGCTTTCGCTCCTTCGACAGCCGTTCTGTATCCGTTGAAATATTCATCAGAAATACATCCATTCCCGGCTTATTGAAAAGCTCTTCGGTCGATAGTATTTCTACAATCAGGTCAAAACATATTTGAGGGAATGTATCATGCCCCATTGCAAGCCGGTCATATTCAGTTGCGAGCTTCATTATCCGCTTGCGCGCGCCTTTTCCTTCTATCTCATATAGTGCTTTTCTTAGATCTTCCATTACTACCTCTTCATTTTTGTAATCAACGATAGACGTCTATTTTTTCAATCGGCAGGAGCAAGATGGCTTTTCGTTACCGCCGCACTGCTCATCGTACTCAGCTTCAAGACGCCGTATATTTTGGTCTTCCCTATTTATGAGGGTTCTATGACCTCTGCGCGTTTGGAATAACTATTCTCTTGGGCCAATATATTCAGGCAACCCCTGATCATCGGATTGCAGCTCCTGCCATCGAGTCCGTCAATTCCTGCGGCGTGCCGAGGTGATCGCACTGATACCGGGCCAACGCATCAAACGGTAATGCCGTCGCCTTGTGATTCCACACCGGGTCTTCATCGAGGCTGTATTCACCGCTGTAATCCGGTAGCCCAATCAGATTGATCGGCGCATGCCGTACAGCCTGAGCGACAGGGACAAAAGTCCCCGGTTCAAAGACGTAGTGCACCGTGCGGCCCGGCTCGCCATCGCTCTGCGCCGGGCTACTTTCCCAGGCGAGGTTGTCGCCATCCCAGCCGTACAAGGTGAAACCGCAGCCGAGTTCACGCTGTTTGCGCGCGTGTTCGTTTCTGTTCCAGAGGGAACCTGCTTCAGGCCGCTGTTTGTAGTGGGCACGGGAATTTTTGTGTAGGCGGCGTCCGAGTGCGTCGTAGGCGAAATCCACGCTCAGGCGCGGGTCTTCGAAATGCACCAGTCGATCAAACAAGTTCCAACGCAGGTCGCTACGCAGACCATTGAGCCAGCGCTAAATCTGGTTACCGCGTTCGTCGTAGTCGTAACGCGTAACGGCGTATTCGTGCAGTATATTGTCGACCAGTTGCTGCGCGGAATTTTATCAGGGACAGACTGGATTTAAACAGTATTAAAAACGTGATCCGCCCCTTAAAAATTCTCAGAGGCAGGTTACGTTTAATCAATCTTCAAAAACGTGGCCTGCCCCTGATAAATTTCGTGGGCTTTTAGAGATTAGAACGTGACTATTCCGCTGCAATCTCACTGAAAGTCAACCTACATACGGAAGGCCTCATTTAAGCCAACCTCTTCATCGTCGCCCTCACCCTCAAGACACCTGAAATTTCTTCCATTGAATGCTTTTTTAAATAGGCCGTACAGTTCTGCTGATTGAAAATTCACTTGGAGCCACAGGGATCCGTCATCCACATAGATCAGACGAGCATCGTACGTACTACTGCTATTTAACGAGTGATCCTTCAAATAAAAATCACCGTCTTCCGCGTAAATACAAGCACTACTGGATTTAATAACGTCGATGACAAGCTGGGCTGTAGAGCTGTCATCAAGCACCAATTTGTATTCATAACTCATGATCCGTGTGGTCTCCACCGCTTAGCAGTAGGCAGCTCTCATGACATATGAACATGAAGCGCTTAACTCAAATTTTAGGTGTATCCGCTGACAGCAATATTGATCTTGCCCTTCTGCTAAACGCGGGGAAGATCAATGTTATTTCTACGGAGAATCGAGGACATCTTCTCTATGAACTTCACCGGCAGGTCGGTTGGTGCGCCATACAAATCGACTATCCCCACCTCGACCGCGCTATCCACAATCTGGCAAAAATCGTCAATATCTTTTGATGGGATCGATTGACTAAGATCTGTTGGCAGATCATCGCCCCTCCCATTAAGTGGCAACAGGGCACCCATTTTCTCCCATTCACCGAGGGTATAGTTTTCAGGATAATTGTTTAGATGTGCTATCAAGTCGTTGATAGCCATGTGCTGAATAGACTTTGCTTTACAATAAACCTGTAGAAATTTTGACGCATAAAATTGTAAGTCTCTCGGAGAAAACTTGGAAAGCTCGCTTGAAATCTCTGACATACTGTTTTCATCCGCATCCTATGACAACATTCATGGCCGTTGCCATAGGAGGAAAAATCGTGTTCTGCGACTACTTTCTCGAATTTCAGAAGAAAACTTCGAAAAAAAAATTGTTTTCCAAACTAATACATCGGAAGTTGAGATGGATCATCAACCACTGTCCACACTGCGAACTCTCCTGCAATACCGCCAAACTCGTCAAAAAAATAATTTAAGTCACCAGAAAAAACATCAAAGGCGCCATACCCATATTCGCCTGAAATTTTCGCGATCGCGACATATTGGCAGGCATTTTTGAAAAGATTATATACATCTTGGCTTATGGGCAACTCATCATTCTGCAAAAAAACAGTCAGTATGGGAGGGGTAGGTTTTTCCACGCTTCGATGCCTTGAGAGTATTTCATATTTTTTGACATCTACTTCGTATCGTCTATGCGCGCTCACTGCGCGCTCGAACTCTCCATCTTTATCTCTAAACATAAAAAATGGCATGTAACGAAGTTCTTTATTTGATGGCAATTGAAGCTTTCTATTAATATCAATGTAGTAGCACTTGGTAATTAATGATTTAATCGCCGTAACGCCCTGCGTAGTTTTATCGAAACCAATGGAGCCGTTTTGATCAACAGAGGCTAGCAGTGCGAAATCGTCATTAATTCCTGCTGGGATACTCTTAATGCGACTGCTAGTGAATTTTTTGAAAGCGTCGAATTTTGCCCGATAACAAATAATTTTGTAGTTCTTCACACTACATCACCTTGGATAAGCGAATATTTCTGACTCGCCTTTTTGTTCTTTACATGAACATTTGGAGTGCTGGAATTTATCAGGGACAGACTGGATTTAAACAGTATTAAAAACGTGATCTGCCCCCTAAAAAATTTCACCCGTAAAACTGCTTCATAGCAGGTCTGATCAATTGTGCGTAATCCTTTTCGATTTTTTCCATTTCCAAGAAAGCTTCATCTTCAATAGCCTTGATCAAAGTCATAAAATGGTTTCTTGGCAATCTTTCACTCCAGACATTCAGATAGCTTAAAGAAAGCGGAGAATTATAAAGATCGTTAAATATCGCACAGATCGCATCAGGAACGTCTTTCATAATGTTTTTTATGTATTCATCCCACTCAGACGTTGAACACTCCCATCGATCATGAATTTCTTCCCAAGCAAGATCTGTTTCTGTATCTAAAGGCACTTCAACAAATTGAGCCTGAATGACTGCCTCGATTAACTCGTCAGAAATTTCAATCTGGAAGTCGTCGGCATTCAACCAATACATTCTGGCTGATACGCTTTTTATAAGTTGAATCGAATTGGCGCTCTGGTTTGTAGTACGCTGACTAGCAATTGAGTCAAGCTCAGCAAATCTTCCAGTAATTGAATCGCTAAGCATCGTGAGTTTTTGGAAAAAATCATTTTTTGTCTTACTTATTCTTTCCTCTGTAAAATCTGCATCGTAGTAATAGTCAGAATCTCCATTCATTAACTCCAGAGTCGCCGTTCTGGCGATATTCTTTACGCCATCAAGATCATCAGCAAACCGCTTCCCTAAAAGCCTTGCTGAAAAGCAGTCGGTGCTCGCAATAAAAATAATATGATCGAAGTTCATTTATTGGCCCACTGGAGCTGTAGGGATCTTTGCATATGCCATCTCACGTATGCGAGTTGGCACTCGATAGTACTCGCCGCATCCATCACTGTCGAATTTCTTAATATCACCCTGCAGACTAATTTGGAGATCTTTCCCCGCTTGCACATGACCATCATAGGACCCTTTGCCTCTCAGAGGCCCAACTATCATTTTATTCTTTGGCGCATGTCGATAAAGATCGTACTTATCTTCATGTAAGTGATCAATACGCTCTTGTAATCCTCGCGCACCATTTGCCGATTTTGTTCCTTCCGACTTACGATATATCGCACTAAGCTGAGCAGCGCATTTTTTCTTTTGACAAGGAGTCAAGCCAAGAGGATCCACCCATCCAATCGGGTTTGGCGCATAGCTATACAGATTCAATCCACCTGCATAACTGATCGGATCCTTACTAACAAACCGCCCAACCCCCGGATCGTAATACCGATACCGGTTGTAATGCAGCCCCGTCTCATGATCGTGGTACTGCCCCTGAAAACGTATCGGGTTCATCACGCCGTGCTGCTGCGCCCACTCCGAACGCTGTTCCGTGACTTGACCCCACGCCTTGTAGTGCGCGGTCCAGGCCAGGTTGCCTTGGGAATCCGTCAGTTCCTCGGGTGTACCGAGGTGATCACATTGGTACCAGGCCAACGCATCAAACGGTAATGCCGTTGCCTTGTGAGTCCACACCGGGTCTTCATCGAGGCTGTATTCACCGCTGTAATCCGGTAGCCCAATCAGATTGATCGGCGCATGCCGTACAGCCTGCGCAACAGGGACAAAAGTCCCCGGTTCAAAGACGTAGTGCACCGTACGGCCCGGCTCGCCATCGCTCTGCGCCGGGCTGCTTTCCCAGGCGAGGTTGTCGCCATCCCAGCCGTATAAGGTGAAGCCACAGCCAAGCTCCCGTTGTTTGCGTGCGTGCTCGTTTCTGTTCCAGAGGGAACCTGCTTCAGGCCGCTGTTTGTAATGCGCACGGGAGTTTTTGTGCAGGCGGCGTCCCAATGCGTCGTAGGCGAAATCCACGCTCAGGCGCGGGTCTTCGAAATTCACCAGTCGATCAAACAGGTCCCAACGCAGATCGCTGCGTTGGCCGTTGTGCCAGTGCTGAATCTGGTTGCCGCGTTCGTCGTAGTCATAATGCGTGCCAGCGTATTCGCGCAGCAGGTTGTCGACCAGTTTGCTGCGCGGTGGGGTCAGGTCCAGTGGGCGGCGAATTTCTGTCGCCTTGTCGTCGAGCAGGTTACCGGCCGGGTCGAAGCCAAAGGTTTCCACGCCTTGACGCGTGGTGGCGCTGAGCAGCCGGCCGACGGGATCGTAGCGATAAGCGAGTGGGCCACGACGGCTGTCGTTGATGTCGGTGAGTTGGCCCGCGGCGTTGTAGGTGTACTCGCGTTTGAGCAGTGTGGATTTGTCGTCGCTGCGGCCCAGCAGTTGCTCTTGCAGGCGGCCAGCCGGGTTCCAGCTTTGGGTTTGCAGCAGGTGGTTGCCTTGATGGCGGGCGACTTCGCGGTGCAGGTCGTCGCGTTCGTAGCCGATCAGTTCGTGCTCGTCCAGGCGCAGACCGAGCAAATGGCCGCTGCCGTAGGTCAACCAACTAACGCGGTGGCCGTCCGGACGAACGGTGGCGACACGTTGGTTGAGCACGTCGTACTCGTGCTGCCAGATGGCGACAGTGGGCTTTTCCAGTCCGAGGTAATGTTGATGTTCGCGTATCAGATTACCGGCCGGGTCGTGAAACCACTGCAGGCGGCTGTCGGCGTTGTCGGCCAGCACCATGTTGCCATTGCCGTCATAGGCGAAGCTTTCGCTTTGCGACTGGTCGCCTAAGGTCGCTCGGCGTTCGGCCAGCCGGCCCATCGGGTCGAAGCTAACCGAAATTACGCGTTCACCATTGATAGATTGGGCCAGGCGCCCGGTGAGTGGGTCGTACTGATAACGCGTGCTGCGGCCGTCGAAGCCTTTTTCTTCAAACAGGCGACCGACCGGGTCATAGTGAAAATAGGCCCTTTGTTCATTTTGATTTTCCAATACGAGTAACTGACCAAGGCGGTTCCAACGATAACGCAGGGTCTGCTCGGCGGCATCGACGCGTTCGGCGATCAAACCGGCCGCGCTGTAGCTCCAGGTGGTGCAACGATTGAGTCCATCAACATGGGCCAACAAGCGACCTTCGGCGTCACGATCAAAGCGCTCTTCGGTCTTGTCCGGGTGCTTGATCAGCACCAGTTGGCCGGCCTTGTATTCGTATTCGGTGGCGTTGCCGGCAGCGTCGGTGAAGCAGATCATCTGCCCCAGTTCGTTGTATTCCCAGGTGCTGGTTTTGCCCGAGCAATCGACGTACTCCACCAATTGACCGGCGTCGTTGTAGTCGAGGGTTTTTTCGTTGCCGTTGGCGTCCTTGATCGCGGTGGGCTGGCCGGATTTGTTGTAGGCGTATTCGGTTTTGTTACCGAGCGGATCCAGCGCTTCGACCAGGTTGCCCTGATCGTCATAGGCGCGCTGCCATTGCCCGCCCTCGGCATCGCTAATCTTGATCAGCAGATCCTGATCATCGTAGGCGTAATGCATCACCGTGTGGTCGGCGCGGATGTGTTCGAGCAGGTTGCTGCGTTCATCGTAGCTGTAGCGATCGGTGCTGCCGTCGGCATTGACGCGGCGCACGATGTTCTTCGCCTCGTCACGGAAGAACCATTCCGAACGCTCATCCGCGTAGCGAATGCGGTAGGTGTAGCCAAGGATGTCGTAGTAGTGCCAGGTCTCGTTATCGAGCGCATCGGTGACGTAGGTCAGACGGATGTTTTCGTCCCATTCCAGGCGCGTGTCGAAGCTGCCGTCATCGGCCCATTCGCGAATGGCTTTGGCCTTGGCGCCCGAGCCGTCCCACTGCAGATTCATGCCGCGGCCGGTGCGGTCGGTGTAACGGGTGATCAAGTGATGTTGGTACTGATACGACCAGACTGCGCCGTTCTCGTCCTGCGCCTGAATCAGGTTGCCATACGCGTCGTACTGGTAGGCGCAGAGTTGTCGCAGTGGAGCACCGTCAACGATTTGCCAGAGGCCGATAAACCGGCCCTGATCGTCGATCATCGTGCCGAGGTGCAGATGCACTTTGCTGAAGTCGTTTTCCTGATAGGTGATCAGGTCAGAGAGCACCGAGTGTTCGCCGTGGCGATGCTCGTAATGCAACATGATCCCGGCGCCGTTGCGCAGGGAAATATTGCTCAGCACAAAGCGCTGGCCACGGCGGACGTAGGTTTCCTTGCGCTCGAAACCACGGCACAGCAACAACTGATCTTCGCTGTTACGGACCAGCGTGATGTCTTCAATGGCGTCGTAATGGAACAGACCGACCTTTGGCAGCGGATAGCTGTGGTCGCGGCCGTCGGCGCCGCAGAACGTCAGGCCATCGTCCACGCAGTCAAAACTCGTGGTGAATTCGCTGATCCAGCGAGCGCCGAGTTCGCTCTGATCGTAGGCGTCGAGGCGTGAGTTGTAAGTGCGTGTCCACTCGACCGGAAATGGGCCGGGCAGGCTGAAATCGGTATGGCTGAGGCTTTCCGAACCCAGCGCAAAATTGATGCTATGCGCGGTGCTAGTGCAGGTGCCGTTTTTCTTCGGCTCGGGCGCGCCTTTCGCCGGAGCTTGTTGGCCGCTGGATCCCAATTGACCATCGGACGCCGTGTGCTTTGCCTGTCCAGTCTTGTCTGGATGGACCGCGGCGCTCTGACCATGAGCATTGCGCTTGCGCCACAGGGTCACGGCACTGGAGAGGATCAGCAGCAACCAGCCAATGGAGTTCTGCACCGACTCATCGTCAAGCTTGCTCAACTGAGTGCGCAACTCCGGGCCCATTACCCGCAGTTTTTTAGTTTCTTCGGAGACGGTTTTTTTGAAGTCATCGGGCACCAGATTTTGTGCCACGCTGTTGGCCAGGCCCTTGCCAGCCGCTTTATAAGCACTCGCGGCAGCCCCGAATACATTGCTGAATGAGGCCAGCGGATCATTCTTGAATTGATCGACTGCGGCGCTCGCCTGGGCGCTGGCCGCATTCAGATCACCTTTGGCATCCAGATTGCCGAAAGCCACCGCTTCGATGCCTTTGGCAATCTCGTTGATGACGTCTTCACCGAGCTTGCCAGCGTCCGCGAGGATGCCGGGCAACTTGCCTTTGGTCTGTTCAACAAAATCGTCCAGCGTGCCGATAATCGAGGCGTTCAGGTGACCGATCAGCACCTCGATCACGGAGGTGCTGAGCAACAATTTGCTGCTGGCCTTCATCTCCTGACGCACCAGAAACAGCGTCGGGCGCAGGGTCATGCGCGCTGCTGCCATGGCCGGCGGCAACGGCAAAACGCCGATCAGGTTGATGCCAAGGCTGGCCCACGCGAGCAAATCGCGCTGCTTGGCGTTCGACAAGGTGACGATGTCACCAAGCGCATCGACCAGCGCCATGATGTTGCCCACCACCGGCAAGGCGCCGGCGACGTTCTTGATCCGGTCAAGCGTGACCACGCCGTCAGTGGCTGATTGCAGCCAGGCATCGAAGGTTGCCGCACTGCTGGCGACGTCCTGAATGTCGATGGCATTGAGTGGAACGATGGCGACTTGGGGCTCACGTTTTGCGACAGCAGTTTCAGTGGTCATTCACAGCATCTCACCCGCCAACAAGGCCCGGGTCTGGAAGAAAAAAGGTCAAGGCTTCAGCAAGAGGGCGACAAAAAGCCGCCTCTCTGAGGCACGAATCAAAGAAATCCGGATTAGCTGACGACAGCCCCTTTCGGGCCACTGGCAATCAACGCAGCACCGCAGGCGGTTTTCATGCCGTCGAGGGCGATGGGCGTACCGTCGACGGTGTAGGTGCTGCTGCCCTCGGCAATCGGGAATATCCCTTTGCACAACGGGCAACTGACCTTGTGACCGAGCCCGGCAATGGGTTTGCCGTTGAGGTCGGTCCGGGAGAAGGCTTCGAGGACTTTGCCACCGTGGGTGGTGGAGTCGCCGAGGCGAATTGCGTCTTTCATGGTGTCACTCCTTTGACTTGTCAGATGGCTCAAGCCATCAGCACGGTCGACGATCTGGCGACTCGTATTCAGCAGTCCCTCGTCAGACCCTGCGCACTAGCTCGAGCTCGTCCCAATCCGGCTCAAGATTACGCTCTGTCAGGAAGTCGGAGACGTCTAGAAATGTTTCGCCGAGAGGCTCCGCCTCAACTGTTTTCCACAGTGAATCGCACTCGGTACAGACGAGGACTTCTTCGCCTGTTTTTTTCACTTTAACGATGGCCAGATCGCCGTACTCGCCACAAGTTGGACATTGCATATCAGTTCCTATTTCACTGGAAAAGCAGTGATGACTTTGTTGGTGTTGTGCTTTGTAACGATCCTGACTTTCGTCTCGCCCTGAGTTCCGACTACCCGTCCCATGTTCGCGTGGTACACATCGTTTTTACCAGACGGCGTCGCAGCTCCCCGCTTACCCCACGCCTCGTCGACAATCGCCAGCGATTCGCCGGTCTTACACTTGAATACCGAGTGTTTAGGTTTGGTTGTATCGACCTTCTCATGGGCCAATACGTGTTTTTTACGATGTCCGTCTACAGAGCCTGATTCATAGACCAACCCTCCCGGACTGGTCCATGGACCTTTCTTCTTCGCTAGCCCCAGCGGATCGACCCATTCAATCGGATTGGGGGCGTATTGGTAAAGATTCAGTCCACCATTGAAACCGATCGGATCCTTACTGAGGAAACGGCCAACCGCCGGGTCATAATATCGGTATCGGTTGTAGTGCAGGCCCGTCTCGTGATCGTGGTACTGCCCTTGAAAACGAAACGGGTTGGTCAGCCCATGCTGCTGCGCCGGAACCGAACGCTGCTCCTGTATCTCGCCCCAAGCCTTGTACTGGCCACTCCAGGCAATTTCGCCATTCTGGTCGGTGAGCTCCAATGGCGTACCCAGATGGTCGCATTGATACCAGGCGAGTCCATCGATCGGCAGCACATTGGGGCTGTAAGCCCAAAGCGGGTCGTCATCGACGTTATATTCGCCTCGGTTTTCAGGCAATCCACTGAGAACAATCGCGGCATTGCGATGAGCCTGCACCACCGGGACATGACTACCGGGCTCATAAACATAATGCACCGTGCGCCCAAGGTTGCCGTCAATCTGACCGGGACTGCTTTCCCAGGCAAGATTGTCACCGTCCCAGCCGTACAGGGTAAAACCACAGCCAATCTCGCGCTGTATGCGAGCGTGTTCGTTACGGTTCCACTGAGAACCCGCTTCCAGGCGGGCCTGATGATGCGCCTGCGAATGCTTTTGAATGCGGCGACCCAAGGCGTCGTATGCAAATTCCACGGACAGGCGCGCATCTTCGAAATGCACCAGGCGGTCGAACAGATCCCAACGCATCCGACAACGGCTGCCATTCTTCCAGCGCTGGATCTGATTACCACGCCCGTCGTACTCGTAGTGAGTACCCGCGTACTCGCGCAACAAATTGTCGAGCCGTCGGCTTCGCGAGGGTGCCTGATCCAGCGGACGACGCACCTCTGCATGTTTTTCATCAAGAAGATTGCTGGCGGGATCGAAGGAAAATGTTTCGATCCCGTAACGGGTCGTCGCGCTGAGCAATCGTCCTACGGGATCATAGGCATACTCGCGCTCACCACGACGAGTGTCACTGGTTAGGGTCAACTGGCCTGCGGCATCGTATTGGTAATCACGCTTGAACAGCGTTGATTTATCGCCACTACGTGACAGCAACTGCTCCTGAAGTCCCCCTGTTGCGTCCCATTTCTGAGCTTGCAGCAAATGGTTGCCCTGATGCCGAGCGACTTCGCGATGCAGGTCGTCCCGCTCGTAGCCGATCAGATCATGCTCGTCGAGACGCAGTCCTGCCAGATGACCACTGCCGTAGGTCAACCAACTGACACGATGACCATCGGGGCGAATCGTGGCAACACGCTGATTAAGTGCGTCGTACTCATGTCTCCAGACGGCAACCAGCGGTTTTTCCAGGCGCAGGTAATACTGGTGCTCTTGAAGCACGTTGCCCGCCGGATCATGAAACCACTGCAACCGGCTATCGGCATTGCCGGCCATGATCAGGCTGCCATTTGCGTCATAGGCAAAAGTTTCGCTCTGTGACTCACCGCCCGATGTGGCGCAGCGTTCTATCAGGCGCCCCATTGGGTCGAAGCTCACGGCAATGACACGATCATCGCTCAGAACACTGGACAATCGCCCTGTTTCAGAATCGTACCGATAGCGAGTGCCGTGTCCATCAAAGCCAGTCTCCTCCAGCAAGCGCCCAAACGGGTCATAGTGGAAATGTGCACGTCGCTCGTTCTCGTTTTCCAGTACAACCAACCGACCGAGTTTGTCCCAGCGGTAACGCAGTGTCTGTTCAGCGGCATCGACTCGCTCGGCGATCAGACCCGCAGCCGTATAGCTCCAGGTTGTGCAGCGATCCAGGCCATCGGTATGCGCCAGTAGACGCCCCTCGGCGTCGCGCTCAAAACGCTCCTGCGTTTTGTCCGGGTGCTTGATCGATACCAGTTGGCCCAAGCTGTACTGGTACTCAGTGCAGTGTCCGGCGGCATCGGTAAAACAACTTACCTGTCCGAGCGAGTTGTATTCCCAGGTACTGGTCTTGCCCGAGCAGTCAACATGTTCCAATAACTGACCAGCATCGTTGTAATCCAGGGTTTGTTCGTTGCCGTTGGCATCCTTGATTGCCGTGGGCAAACCCGCCGCGTTATAGGCGTACTCGGTTTTATTACCGAGCGGATCGATGGCTTCCACCAGATTGCCGTGATCATCGTAAGCGCGTTGCCACTGACCACCCTCTGCATCACTGATTTTGATCAGTTGATCCTGATCGTCGTAGGCAAAGTGCACCACGCTGTTGTCTGCACGAATATGCTCAAGAACGTTGCTGCGCTCGTCATAACTGTAACGATCAGTCGTTCCATCAGCATGAACATGGCGTATCAGGTTTTTCGCCTCATCGCGGAAAAACCACTCGGAACGTTCATCCGGATGTCGAATACGGTACGTGTATCCGAGGATGTCGTAGTAATGCCACGTCTCATTGCCGTAAGCATCCGTGACATAGGTCAGGCGAATGTTCTCATCCCACTCCAGCCGGGTATCGAAGCTGCCATCGTCGGCCCATTCACGTACAGCCTTGGCATCCGCACCCTGGCCCTGCCACTCAATGTTCATGCCGCGGTCAGTACGGTCGGTGTAACGGGTGATCAAGTGCGACTGGTATTGATATGTCCAGGCTGCACCATTTTCGTCTTGAGCCTGGACCAGATCGCCAGAAACATCATATTGGTAAGCGCAGAGCTGACGCTGGGGTTCGCCTTCACGAATTTCCCAGAGCCCCATCAATCGACCATGTTCATCAATCAGAGTCCCTAGATGGGTTTTAACGTCAGCTATATCGTCCTGGTAGGTGATGAGGTCGGACAAGACCGATCGCCCACCATGGCGATGCTCATAATGCAGCATGATCCCCGCACCGTTACGCAACACCACTTGAGTCAGTACAAAGCACTGGCCTCGGCGCAAGTAGGTCTCATGGCGCTCGAACCCGCGAGACAGAAGCAACCGATCATCACTGATTCGCGTCAACGTCATGTTTTCAATGGCGTTGTAGTGCAGCCCCGCAATCTTCGGTAATGGAAAGGCGTGGGTGCGACCGTCAGCGTCATAGAACATCAACCCATCATCACGGCAGTCAAAACGGGTTGTCAGCGCCGTGATCCACCGAGCGCCCAACTCACTGTGATCGTAGGCATCGAGCCGCGAGCAATAGGTACGTGTCCACTCAATCGCAAATGCACCAGGCAGGCTGAAATCAGTATGACTGACCGACTCCGAGCCAAGCGCGAAGCTGATGCTGCGCTCAGTGCTGGCACTTACTCCGTTCTTGCATTCCTCACAGTGACTGGTTGCTGGAGCTTGCTGACTCGTGACTTCCAGCCGCCCTTCCGGTGCCATATGTTGAGCCTTGGATGTTGCATCAGGCTTAACGCTCGTGCCCTGACCGTGCGCTTTACGCTTACGCCATGTCACTACAGCACCCGCGAGCATCTGCAACAGCCAGCCAATGGAGTGCTGCACGCCTGGATCGCCGAGCTTCTTCATTTGGACTTTCAGATCCACACCCAAGGTACGAAGCATGGACGTGTTGCTCAGCACCAAAGCCTTGGCACTCTCAGGCAGCAGGTTTTTCGCCGCGCTGTTGGCTACACCTTTGCCGGCTGCTTTGTACGCGCTGAAAGCGGCGCCAAAGATATTGCTGATGGCAGCCTTCGGATCGTGCAGCAATTGCCCACCGGCGGCACTCATCCTGGCGCTCGCCGCATGCATATCGCCCTTCGCGTCGAGCTTGCCGTTGACCACGGTCTCCAGCCCTTTGGCGATCTCGTTTACCGCTTTTTGGCCGAGCTCGCCGGCGTCGTCCAGAATACTGGCAAGCTTGGGCTTTGCCTGTTCGACAAAGTCATCGATTGTGCCAACGATGGTGGCATTCAAGTGTCCGATCAGAACTTCAATCAGCGAATCACCCAGCAACATTTTCGCACTGTTGCGCAGTTCTTGACGCACCAGGGACAACGTCGGACGCAAGGTCATCCGCGCGGAGGCCATCGTCGGTGGAGCCGGCAATACGCCAATGAGATTGATGCCAAGACTGACCCAGTCCAATATCTGACGTTGCTTGCTTTTGGCTAGGGTGACAACGTCCCCGAGCGCATCGACCAATGCCATGATATTGCCGACTACCGGGAGCGCTCCAGCGACGTTCTTGACCCGTTCGAGCGTGACGACACCCCCACTGATCGATTGCAGCCAGGCATCAAACCTGGCGGCACCGCGCCCGACATCCTTGATATCGATGGCATTCAGGGGAACGATGGCAACCTGAGGTTCCCGTTTTACCACGGCATTTTCAGTGGTCATGACAGCATCTCACCCGCCAGCAGGCCTGGGGTTTTCAAGGAAGGTTTTGGAAGCGTTGGCGCGGGAAGCGTCGGCAACTTTCCGCCCTTGCTTGCTGCGCCGAGGATGCTCGACGCACTCGGCATCGCAGCGCTCGCCAGCTTCGGCAACCCGGCCACCCCGCCCTGCACCGCGCCTTTCACTTGCTGCGCCGTTTGCATCGCACCTTGGGCGGTCTGCATCGCACTCATCCCTGTTTGCGCCATGTCCTTGCCCTTTTCCAGGATGTCCCAGCTCTTGCTCGGCAAGACCTGTGCGACCATCGCCTGCACCTGGCTCGGCACTTCTTCAGCCCCAGGCGGATTCAACGGCCATTCCGGTTTACCGATGTAGCTGCCATCGCTCCAGGTGTCCGCCAGATCCTTGCCGAACAGCACGCGCGCCGGCCCCGGTGCGGCGCCCGCGACGCTGGCGAAACCTTTGCCGTCGAGCTTGCCCTTGATGCTTTTGCCCAGTGCATCGATGACTTCGTAATCGCCTTCCTTGATGCCCTGGCGCCCGGCGTACTGGTTGAACAATTCCAGATTGCCCTTGCCCGGTTTCGGTGGTTCCGGGAATACACCGGCCAGGGATTTCGCCCCGGTGTAGGCGAAGTTCGCCGCGTGTGCGGTGTACGGGCCGCTGGTGGCGTGGGTGATGCCGCCGGCGTTATAGGTAGTCGCGCTGCCGCCACCCTGAATCACCAGCTCGGTTTTTGCGGTGATGGTGATGCGATCGGCGTTGGCGGTGATGTTCAGCTTGGCCAGCAGGTTGATGCTGTCCTTCAGCGCACGCACGTCGATGTCGCCGGACGCCGCGACCAGACGCCAACCCATGCTTTGCACGAACAGACGCATGCCCCGGCTGGCACTGGCGAGCAGGCGTTTGCCGATCGACAGGCTGGTGTGCCCGGTGCTGCTCAGCGCCAGGTGTTCGCCCGTAGCGATGTGGCTGGAGCGCGGCGTGGTCAGAGCGATGCCGGCCGGGCTGGCGAGAACCAGATGCGGCTCGGTGAATTCCGGAAATTCGTTGGCGGTGAGGTTGGCCGGGCCGCTGCCGAGCACGCCTTGATGCTGGGCGTGCAGCGCTTTGGCGACGTCGTCCTGATCGCCCGCCTCCTGGGCTTGCAGCTCCTTGGCCTGCACCGCGAAACCGTCCTGCTGATCGCTTGCGGTAGCGAGGCGCTCGGCGGTTTCTGGCAAGTCCTTGTGGTGCCTGGATTCGTTCGGGCGTGGTTCGGTGGTGATCAATAAACCGGCAGCGGCACGTACGGCACCGTGGCGGTCGGTGCGCAGTTCAAAACCTTCGCCGCGTGGCTGACCGCCGCTTGGACGCGGATGGGTCAGATAACCGAGGTTGATCGCACTCGCACCGTGGTCACTGCGCAGCGCGATGCTGATCTCGCTGGTGGTGTCGTCGATGCGCAGTTCGTTAGCGCGGCTGCCTTTGTATTCCTTGCTCTTGACCGTGGCCAGGGTCTTGAAATCCGGCAGTTTGTACGGCGGCAGATTCGCGCCGTGGTAAAGACAACCGGTGATCAGCGGCTGATCGGGATCGCCCTCAAGGAAGGTGATCAGCACTTCCATGCCGACTCGCGGAATATTGATCGAACCAAAGGTTTCCGCGGCCCAGCTCGACGCCACGCGCATCCAGCAACTGGTCATGTCGTCGTGCTTGCCTTCACGATCCCAGAAGAACTGCACCTTCACCCGGCCGTACTGGTCGCAGTAGATCTCTTCACCTTCGGGGCCGCAGACCACAGCGCTTTGCGTGCCGAGGACTTTTGGTTTCGGGTGATCGAGCGGTGGGCGGTAAGGCACGTCCCACGGGATCGCGCTGAAGCGGTTGCGGTAGCCCTGGTGAAAATCGTCCTTGTTGTCAGTGGTATCGCTGGTCACCGACTCTTCCAGCACTTGCGGCTGCTTGCCTTCGTGGAAGATTTCGGTGAGCAGCCAGAGGTCATTCCATGTCGGATTGGCGTGGTCGGTCAGGGCGAGGAAATGCCCGCTGACGAGGATCGGTTGATCGCTGTTGCCTTCGGCCAGACGATAGTCGCTGCGATGGCGTTCCAGGGCGCGATTGGCCAGGTGCTTGCCACGCTCGCGGTCGACGAAACGGCCCGGGTAATCGTAATCTTCGAGGTCCGGTTGGGCGCTGCTTTTGGCGTCGCTTTCCAGCTCGATCTTCGGTTTGACGAAGTCGTAATCGCGCCGCGTGGTGCGACTGGTGCGGGTCGCCAGACGCAGCCCGAAACGCTTGACCACCGGTTTGTCGGCGACCAGTCCGGAGTCCTGCTGATAGGCCACCGGCGCCAGTTTCGGGAACACCGTCTGGTCATCGCCGAAGGTCAGTTTGTGGCCGCTGGCGGTGTGCTGAAAGTGGTAGTGAATCCCCTCCTCCTCGCACAAGCGCTGGATAAAATCCAGGTCCGACTCGTCGTACTGCACGCAGTAGATGCGCTCGGGATAGATCGCGCTCAGCTGGAAGTGATAATCGCTGGCGAGGATGCCGTGTTCTTCCAGTACCTGACTGATAATCTGCTGCACGGTCATCTGCTGGAAGATGCGCTGATTCACCCGATGCGCCAGGTACGCCAGTTGTGGGCGCAGGGAGATTTTGTAGCGCGTCAGCCGCTTGCCCGCCTCGCCCTGGGCGATGCTGTAGACCAGCCCATGAATGCCGCTACCGCTCGGCGACAACTGCAGAAACGCCAGTTTGTGCAGCACGCTTTCGAGGTTGATCGAAGCCTTTTCGCTGACCAGTTCCAGTTCGAACTCGAAGGGGGTATTGAGTGCCTCTCGACCGGTGAACGACAGCACCTGGAAATCGCTGTCCACGCCATCGACGGTCAGATTGAAATGAGGCTGATTGGCCGGTGAGAACATCCCTTGTTCCTCGCGCAGTGCTGCAACGCGCCATAGCCTCTGGTGGGCCGGTGGCGAAAAATTCTTTAAGTCGTGAACGTGCCTCGACCGGCAAAACCGGCCGAGGCGGTAAAACCATCAGCCGTAATTAAACGACTGGAGCACGCCAGTCATCGGAACCCGAAGTACCGGATACTTCGTGGGTCCAGGTGATTTTGCGGTAGGTGAACTGCACTTCTTCCAGGTGGGTGAAGTGCGAGTTGCCCGGGTCCTGGCAGTTGTGCATTTTGTTGTTGATGGCGACGATGATCGCGTCTTCCAGTTTGGTGGTGTAGTAGTGCTCTTGAGTACCTTGAGCCGAAGTACGGAACCACTGGATAACGATTTCGCTCATGCGCTCGCCCGAGGTCAGCGCCGCTTGCAGCAGAGGCGAAGCCTTGTCGTAGACCTTGGTGATCACGACTGGTTTGTGTACGCGCTGACCGGTTGGCTGACCGGATTGCGGATCACGCGGGATGATCACGTCGTGGGTGAATGCCTGAACCATGACCTGGTCTTCATGACCTTCCTGGTAGGTGTTGCCAACGGAGTCGGCGGTGAATGCGCCGGCAGTGATCAGACCTTGTTTTTCGCCGGTAACCGACATGTACGCTGGTGTTGCCATGGGGATGCTCTCCTTGCTCAAAAAAACTCACTCGACAGGCACCATTGCCCGTCAGAGTGGCAATGAGCTATCAAACTTCATGCCAGATATTTCGAACCCCTTTCGGATCAATGCTTTGAGCTGTACCCAGCGCATTCCTACGTCGTTTAAACCAAAATAAACAAAGAAAAGTGCGCAACTTCTTGCGCAGTGGTGTGCAAGAAGTTGCGCACTCGTCTGTACAGAATGGATTACGTGGCCTGGAGAGATGTGTCCACAGGGTTATCCACATTTGAGTGCGCAAGAAGTTGCGCACATTGGTGTGACGTCAATATTTGGTTGAGCCTGAATTGCCCCTCACCCTAACCCTCTGCCAGAGGGAGAGGGGACTGACCGGGGTGTTTGGGGGAGATACGCAGACGTGTGAAACCGTGTTGAACTCGGGTTAATGGACGGCTTGTTATTTAACGAGGCGTTTTTCTTTCGATGGGCGATAGCCGAAATACGAGCTGTAGCATTTGCTGAAATGGCTTGGCGAAACGAAGCCGCAAGCGACCAGGACTTCTACCTGCGACAGCTCGGTGTGTTGCAGCAAGCGCCGCGCTTCGGTGATGCGCAGCTCCAGGTAATAGCGCTGTGGCGTGGTACCGAGTTGCTCCTTGAACAAGCGCTCCAACTGGCGCCGCGAACGACCGGCGTAAACCGCCAGTTGTTCCAGCTCCAACGGCTCCTCCAGATTGGCATCCATCAACTTCACAACTTCACGCAACGGTGCACTGACGCAGATGTTTTCATCCGGTTTGATTCGCCGATAGCGCGACTCTTCGAACGCCAGAATATCTTCAATGCCCTCGACCAGCGCCTTGCCGTGCAAGCCTTTGATCCAGTCCAGCGCCATGTGAAAAGCCCCGGACGGGCTCGACGCGGTGAGCCGGTCGCGATCGATCACGTAAGGCTCGCTACTGACCTGGGTGAACTTGGCGATTTCGGTGAGCGCCGGGCGATGTTCCGGGTGGATCGCGCAGCGGTAGCCATCGAGCAATCCGGCGCGGCCGAGGAACCACGCGCCGTTCCATAAACCGGCGAGGGACACGCCCCGCTCCGCCGCCGCCCGCAACAAACCGATCAGCTCATCCGTTGCCTTAAGCTCGGTTCGATAACCACCGCACACCACCAGCAAATCCAGCTCCTGAAGCGCCGCGAGATCAATCCGTGCGTCCGGGCGAATGACCAGGCCCAGATCGCTGATCACCTCGGCTTCGCTCAAGCCGAACGTGCGCGACGCAAACAGCTCGGCGCGCAACAGGTTGGCGGTGATGATGGTGTCCAGCGCCTGGGTAAAGGCCGGCAACGAAAAGTGTTCGAGCAGCAGAAAACCGGTGCGCGTCATGCGGGTGTCAGCTGATTGCTCATTCAGATAGCGGAGGTTTTTCCCCTTCATGCCTCCGCTGAATTGGCGTCGTTCGATCAAGGTCTGGTCCATCGGTCATGTTGTTATCCGCCGATAGTTGGCCCGATCCGCCGCAGAGTCAATCACGCCTGCGGTTGATGGCTGGTCACGCAGTGAATCCCGCCGCCGCCCGCCGCAATCGCATCGATGTTGAGCTGGATGATTTCACGATCCGGATACAGCTTGGCCAGCAGATCAAAGGCCTTTTTGTCCGCCGTTTTGTCGCCGAATTCCGGGGCGATGATCGCGCCGTTGATCACGAAGTAGTTGATGTAACCGGCGGCGAAGTCCGGATTGTTCTTGTTGAATTTGCTGTTGCGTGGCTTGAGCGGTGGCGAAATCGTATGAATCTGTAGCTTGCGGCCGTCGGCGTCGGTGGCGTTCTTGAGGATTTCCAGGTGCGCCAGTGTGACCTTGTGATCGTAGGATTCAGGATCGGTATCGAGGTTGGCAATCACCACGCCCGGTTTGATGAAGCGCGCATAGAAATCGACGTGGGCGTCGGTGATGTCTTTGCCCTTGATGCCCGGTAGCCAGATGATTTTGCGCAGGCCCAGGCGCTCCTTCAGTTCGGCCTCGACGTCGGCCTTGCTCCAGTCGGGGTTGCGATTGCGGTTGATCCAGCTGCTCTCGGTCATGATCCCGGTGCCGTGGCCATCGACTTCGATGCCGCCGCCCTCGCCCACCAGTTCGCTGCGTTGATAGGCTGCTTGTGCATCGGCAGACACCAGTGCGGCGATTTGTGCGTCTTTGCTGTGCTGCTGTTTGTTGCCCCAACCATTGAAGTTGAAGTCGACGGCACCGAGGCCGCCCCTGTCGTCGATGACGAAGTTGGCGCCGATGTCGCGCATCCAGATGTCGTCGAGCGCAGCGGTCACGTAATTGATGTTGCTGGTGCCGCAAAACTCTTCGGCGACACTGCGCTCGTTCTTGCGACAGAACACCGTGACCGGTTCATAACGGGCGATGGCGCGGGCGATGCGGCCGAGGGCTTCCTGGACGTCTTCGGTGAAGTCTTCCCAGATCGCATCCTGCGCGCCGAAGGCGATGTAGGCCCGCTCGTGCTTGTCGCCCTCGTCGGGCATGAACCAGCGTCCCTGCGCGGCTGCCAGCACCTGGCCCGGCAGACCGAGGCCCATGACCGCAGCGCTGACACCGGCAAGTACCGAGGCCTTTTTGATGAATTCGCGACGTGTCGCCATGTGGTTTTTCCTGAGTAACAGTGAAGGCCGGCGATGGCTCGCCGGCCGTGGATCATTGGCCAGTGGCGGTTTTGAATTTGGTCCAGGTGCGCATACGGGCGCGCATGTCGGCCTGGGGAATATCCTTGCCGGGGATCAATCGAGCATAGGTCGCTTCGTCGAGGTAGATGTCCGGGTTGTCGCGCATCGTCGCATCGACGCTTGACCGTGCCTTGGCATTGGAAGTCGGGTATCCGGTGAAGTTGCTGATCGCGGCCATGTTCTCCGGGCGCATGACGAAGTTGATGAATGCGTAGGCGTATTCCGGGTGTTTGGCGTCCACAGGAATGGCCATGGTGTCCATCCAAATCGTCGTGCCTTCGCGAGGCACTCGATATTGAAATTTCGTTTGTTTGCCGGCGCTGTCGGAGGTGCGCTGCGCCTGGGTCATGTCGCCGCTGTAACCGAGGGACAGGCACAGGTTGCCATTGACCAGATCGGTCACCGGTTGCGACTGGAACTTGCGCACGTACGGGCGCATTTTCATCAGCACTTCGCTGGCCGCCGCCAGATCCGCCGGTTTCGCGCTGCGCGGATCACGCCCGAGGTAATTGAGCACCACTGCCAGCACTTCGTCCGGCGAGTCGATCATCGAGATGCCGCAGTCGGCAAACTTCGCCGCCAGCTCCGGTTTGAACAACATGTCCAGGCTGTTCACCGGCGCATCGGCCATGCGCTGCTTGATCTGTTCGGCGTTGTAGGTCAGGCCGATGGTGCCCCAGGTGTAAGGCACCGTGGCTTTGCTGGAGTGCTCGTAGTGGCTGCGCAACTTCTGCAAACCGGGCTCGATGTCGTCCAGTTCCGTCAGCTTCGACTGATTCAGCGGCAACAGGCTGCCGGCGCGCATCAGGCGTTCGGCCACCGTGTCACCGGGGAAAATCAGGTCGTAACCGCTGCCACCGGAAAGCATCTTGGCTTCGAGGGTTTCACTGCCGTCCATGACGTCGTAAATCACTTTGATCCCGGTTTCGGCGGTGAAGCGGCTCAGGGTGTCTTCGGCAAAATAATCCGCCCAGTTGTATAGCCGCAGGGTCTTTTCTTCGGCGTGCAACGACGGCATGAAGCAGGTCAGTGCCAGGCCCATCGCGCCGAGTAACCGCTTGTGGTTCGTAAGCATGTCAAACCCCTTGAGTGTTCCAGCGTGCGTGGAGGTGACGACCGTCCTGGCTGAGCAATGCGCCGTACATGTCCGGACGGCGGTCGCGATAAATGCCCCAGGTCAAACGGTCTTCGCGCATGGCCGCCAGATCGAGGCTGTGCACCAGCACGCCGGTACTGTCGCGGTCAGCTTCGGCAAGCAACTTGCCCTTGTGGTCGCTGATGAACGAAGAGCCGTAGAAACCCATTTGCAGCATCGGATCCGTGCTGGCGGTTTCGCGCCCGACCCGATTGCACGCCACCACCGGCAGCAGATTCGCCGCCGCATGGCCGCGCATGGTCATCTGCCAATGGTCGCGGGAATCCAGCGTTGCGCAGCCCGGTTCAGAGCCGATCGCCGTAGGAAACAGCAGCACCTCGGCCCCCATCAGCGCCAGACACCGCGCGGTCTCGGGGAACCACTGATCCCAGCAGATGCCCACGCCGAGACACCCGAACGCGGTGTCCCAGACTTTGAAACCGGTGTCGCCGGGGCTGAAATATTCCTTCTCCTGATAGCCGATGGCGTTGGGGATGTGTGTCTTGCGATACACGCCCAGCAAGCGCCCGTCGGCATCGGCCACGGTCAGCGAATTGAAGTAGGCATTACCGGCCTTCTCGAACCAACTCAACGGCAACACCACGCCCAACTCGCGGGCCAGCGCGGCGAAGCGGTCAAGTACGTGGCTGGCGCGATACTCCTGCGCCAGCGCAAGGTGTTGGTGGTTCTGCTCGATGCAGAAATACGGCGTGGCAAACAGCTCCTGCAACAGGATCACTTGCGCACCTTTGGCAGCGGCCTCGCGTACCAGTTGTTCGGCGCGGTCAAGGTTGCCCGGCAAATCCCAGGTGCACGGCATCTGCGTGGCGGCGACGGTCAGCATCGTCATGTTTCAACCCTCCAACGACCAGGCTGGTTGCTGCTGGGTGATGCAATGCACACCGCCGCCGCCATGGGCCAGATGATTGATGCGTACCGGCACCACTTCGCGTCCCGGGAAAGCCTGTTCCAGCACTTTTGCGGCAATAGTGTCGGCCTCGATGCCGTACGCCGGCATGATGATCGCGCCGTTGGCGATGTAGAAATTGGTGTACGAGGCGCAGAACACTTCGGCTTCGCTGTCGACCGCTTCGGAGGCTTCGAACAGTTCGATCAGTTCGAATTTACGGCCGCGAGCATCGGTCGCCAGTTCCAGTGCGCGCCGGTTTTCCCGCGCCACTTCGGCGTACACCGAGCCCTGAGCGTGAGTCGCATCGACCAGCAACACGCCGGGCCGGGCGAAGGCGCAGACGCCATCAACATGGCCGTCAGTCATGTCGCCGGTCACGTAGTCCGGATCGCCCGGCAGCCAGATGGTTTTCTTCACGCCGAGCAGGCGGCTGAAGATTTCTTCCATCTCGGCTTTGCTCACGCCCGGGTTGCGATTGGGGTTGAGCAGCACCGATTCGGTGGTGATCAAGGTGCCTTCGCCGTCAACGTGGATCGCCCCGCCCTCATTGCTCAGCGGCGTGCCGAAGCATTCCAGACCGAGGTGATTGAGCGCACGACGCGCCACGCTTTCATCCAGGTCATGGGCTGACTTGCCGCCCCAGGCATTGAAGCGCCAGCTGACACCGGCCAGCCCTTGTTGCGGATGGCAGACAAAACTTGGACCGGAGTCACGGAACCAACTGTCGTTGACCGCCAACGGGATCAGCTCGATGTTCGGCCCGCACAACGCTTTGGCGCTGGCAATCGCCGACGGATCGACGACCATTTTTACCGGTTCGAAGCGGGCGATGGCATTGGCCACTCCGGCGAAATCCTTCTGTACCAACGGCAAGGTCACGCGCCAACCGGACTGCCACAGTGCCTCGTTATGCGGCCAGACCATCCACGTCGCCGCGTGCGTCACCCATTCCGCCGGCATCATCCAAGCGCTGTTTTTGTTGTCGTTGTGCTGCATGATATGCCTCGTCAGTTAAGCTGTTGTGTTCACTGAGCCCATGCTACGGACGCGCAAACAGGCAAACAAACGATGGATTTAGCGCACAACTGATTAGAGGAACTTATCGATATGCTCAAACACTGGCCTCCGCTCAGCTCGCTGCGTGGCTTTGAAGCCGCCGCCCGGCTGGGCAGTTTTCACAAGGCTGCCGATGAGTTGAACCTCACGCAGTCGGCAATCAGTCAGCAGATCCGCAGCCTCGAGGCGTACCTGGAGCAACCGCTGTTTTTCCGCAGTGGTCGCAGCGTGGCGCTCACCGATGCCGGGCACGATTTGCTCAGCACCACGCAGGCGATGCTGCAACAATTGGCCGTGGGCATTCGTCGTCTCGGGCAGTATCAGAAGCCCAATCAACTGGTGCTCAACACCACGCCGGCGTTTGCCCGCCATTGGTTGTTGCCGCGACTGGGGGAGTTTCGCCGCGAGCATCCGCAGGTCGATCTGTGGATCTACAGCACCGATGAAGTGCCGGACATGGCCAGCCAGACCATCGATCTGGCGGTGCGTGATGACATCAGTTCACAAGCGGAATGCAGCTTCAAAGTGCTGCACACCGATCGCCTCTACCCGGCGTGTCACCCCAACGTGTTGGCACTGCCCATCGCGCAACGCACCACGTTGCATGGTGAGCGCGAAATGGACTGGAGCCATTGGGCGGTAGAGGCCGGAATCGATGTGGGCCAACAGGATCAGGGGCTGAACTTTTCTGATCCGGGCTTGCTGCTGGATGCTGCTTGCTCCGGGCTCGGCATCGCGCTGGTGAGTCAGTTGCTCAGCCGTCAGGCGCGGGCTGACGGCGTGTTGCTGCCGTTGGTCGAGGACACTATTCGCGGTCCGAACTGGGCGCTATTGACTCACCGTGACAGTGAGAATGATCCGCTGGCACAGCGTTTTACCGCTTGGCTGTCGGACCATCTGCAGTCAGCCTGATCATCGTTTAAACGAAGGAAAACACACCGGCACCGAGCCGTCCTTCCAGACGCCCGAACAGCACGTAATGCTGATAGCCACTGGAGAAAGAGCCGTTGCGAACTGCCTGCCGGACATCGTCGTTCAATTGAAGGTATCGATCTTCATCGAAGTCTTCGGCACTGACTTCACCGGCCCGGCCGAGTTGTTTGCTATCAATCGGCAAACCCGCAATGCTGCGCTGCTGGAAATCGATCATGCGATTGATTGCATGGCTTTCAAGCGCGCCCTTGCCGGGATACATCGCGTAGATGTGCATCCCCTTCTTGACGCACCGGTTGCACATGTCGGTGCAGTTTTTCTGGGTATTTTTACGCTGCATCAACTCATCGACAGCGATGTCGAGATACTTGCCGACCTGGTATTCGCTTTGATTGAAGATCGTGCAACACAGCACCGTATTGCCGTTGCAGTCGATCACCAGCCAGTTATCTTTGAGCGTGCACGCTTGCTTGTGGAAGTGCTGCACAATATTGACCAGATCATCGTAAGGCGGCAGTGCCAGCCTTTTCAGGGTTTCGTGGTCGGTTTCGGTCACAGAAGGATCGTGTTCGACAATGGCCAGCACTTTCTCCAGCGGCATCATCACGGAATAACCCGTAGTGAATGCGAAGCCGAGACGCTCACTGAACTCGCGCATCAGCGTTTCTTCTTCCAGGTTGTCCAGATAACGATGGTAATAAACCTCGACCTGGGTACTCAGACCCTGCCGCTGCACTAGCTCACTCAGGGTGATCATGTTCTGTTTTACAACTTCGATATCGCCCCCAAGATGCCCCTTCGAGTAGGTCTCCTGGTAAAACCCTGACAGCGAGATACGGAAAAACCCTGGCTCGGCCAACAAAGCTTTTTCCATGTTCTTGGCGAGGTTCAGGTTAGTGCTGACGCCACTGTTCATGCCCGCCGCATTGATGATCTCGATGAACTCGCCGACCTTTGGATGCACCAGAGGCTCAGTCCAGTTGTAGAGAAAGATGGAGCGAACGCCTTCACGTTTGGCCTTCTCGACAATCGCCCGGAACATGTCGAGCTGCATGGATTTCTTGAAATTGAGGTTCTCCGAATTTCCCATCGGGCAAGAGGGGCAGCTCAGATTGCAGGCGCCGACGATATCGATGTACATATTCATGAGTGAAATTCCTTGAACCCAGAGCTTTTCTGGTCAACGCCTCAGGTCTGCGGACGCCAGCAGTGTTAGTTATTTGACGGCTTCGGAGCGAGCAAGCAAAAAGTACACCAGTCACTTTTTACGCCATTAACTTCACTACCCAATCGATAAACACTCGCAACTTCAAACTCACATGCCGGTTTGGCGGATACGCCACATAAAGTGGCATCGGCGCCAACTGCCAATCTTCGAACAGCGGCACTAACTCACCGCGCGCTACATGGGCGTCGGACATATACGTGGGTAGCCAAAGCACACCCATTCCCGCCAGGCCTGCCGCGAGATAGGCATTGCCGTCATCCACCGCCAGTACATGGCGCCCTTTGATCTGCAGGTTTTCACTGGCGTTATGCAAGGCATAAGGCACGGGTTTGCCGGTGCGCGCCCACAAGAACCCAACGACCCGATGATGTGAATCTTCCAACTCTTTTGGGTGTGCCGGAGTGCCGGCACGCGCCAGATAGTCGGGGGCGGCAAACACGCCCAGCGGCAGATCCGCGACTTTGCGGGCCATCAGTGACTGGTCCAGCAACTCGCCGCCACGCACCACGCAATCAACGTTCTCATCGATGATGTCGACGATGCGATCGCTGACGCCCATGTCGATCTGAATCTCTGGATAGCGCGCATGAAATTCAGGCAATGCCGGCATCAGAATCAACCGCGCAAACGGGCTCGGCACATCGACGCGCAACCGTCCGCTGGGGATCGCCGCCACGCCGGGCAGGCTGGTTTCGGCATCATCCATATCGGCCAGCAGTTTGATCACGCGTTCGTAATATGCCGCGCCGTCGGCGGTGACGTTGACCTTGCGCGTGGTGCGGTTAAGCAACTTGACCCGTAATCGCGCTTCCAGTTGCTGGACGAGTTGGGTCACGGTGGTCTTGCTCATGTGCAGGGTGTCGGCGGCTTTGGTGAAACTCCCCGCCTCGACCACCCGCGCAAAAGCCTGCATTGCATCGAAACGATCCACTTATCAATCTCCGATTGTTTGGATTTCACAAACAGTGAACGCCAAGGTTGCGCGTTTATCCGCTCAGCGCAAGCCCCTAAAGTCACACCATCAACTCACTGATGGAGACCCTCATGACTCAGCGCGATGTCGTTTTTCCAGCTGGCCGCCAAGCACTTTACGAGCGCAACCGCTATTCCCCAGCCGTGCGCTCGAATGGCTTTCTGTTTGTCTCGGGTCAAGTCGGCAGCACCGAGGACGGCACGTCGGAAGCGGATCTGGAAACTCAGGTGCGCCGCGCCTTCCAGAATCTCAATGCGATCCTGAACGCTGCCGGAAGCAGCTTCGACGACGTGGTCGACGTGACAATATTCATCGTCGATCCGCAGTCGAAGTTCGAGACGATATGGAATCTGGTGCTTTCGGAGTTCTGGGGCGATGCGCCGCATCCGACCGTGACCGCCGTCGGCGTGACCTGGTTATATGGCTTCGATTTCGAGATCAAAGTCATCGCCAGATGCCCCGAAACCCATTGATCCCCCTTTTGTAGGAGCTGCCGAAGGCTGCGATCTTTTGATTCTGATCTTTAAAAACAAGATCAAAAGATCGCAGCGTGCCGCAGCTCCTACAGGAATTTTTGTAGTTCAGAGAGGTAATGGGCGGTCTTGAATGACGCGCTTCATCACCAGCGTCGAGGTCAGGCGCTGGACGTTGGGCAGCGTCGACAGGCGTTCGTCGTACAGCTGCTGGAAGGCTGGCAGGTCGAGCGCGACAACGTGGAGCAAATAATCCGGTTCGCCGAACAGGCGTTGGGCTTCGACGATCTGCGCGATTTGCGTCACCGCCTCTTCAAACGATTCGACTGCCTGGCGATTGCCTTCACGCAGGGTCACAAACACCATTGCCGAAAAATTCAGCCCCAAGGCCGCCGGCGCCAATTGTGCGCGATAGCCGACAATTACCCCGGAGTCTTCCAGTGCTTTGACTCGCCGATGACACGGCGACAAGCTCAAGCCGACCCGATCTGCCAGTTCGGTGATCGACAAACGACCATCCGCTTGAAGCTCGGCAAGAATCTTCTGATCAATCCGATCCATTCGAATCTTTCTCCCCTAAGTCACAGCTTTTACTGGAATAAACAGGAAAAGATTCTAGCCCGATTTGAATATTCTTTTTCACGGACTTGATAACCACTTCAACCGGGAAAAATATGACCCTGAGTATTCTTGCTGCCTTCTGGGCGGTGTCTTTTCTGTTTGTGATCACCCCCGGTGCCGACTGGGCCTATGCCATCTCGGCAGGCCTGGCCGGCCGTGTGGTGATACCGGCAGTGGCCGGTTTACTGCTGGGCCACTTGCTCGCCACCGTGATTGTCGCTGCTGGCGTCGGAGGCCTGATCGCGAGCAATCCGACGGCAATGTCGGTGCTCACCCTCGGCGGCTCGATGTACCTGCTGTGGCTGGGCTGGAATATGCTTGTGCATCCCTCGGCGCCCCGCGTAGCCGAGGCCAAGGCGGCCCAATCGCCGGCACGCTGGACCGTCAAGGGTGCCTGCGTCAGCGGCCTCAACCCAAAAGTGTTCCTGCTGTTCCTGGCACTGCTGCCGCAATTCACCGATCCCGACGCATCGTGGCCGGTGCCGATGCAAATTATCGCGCTCGGCCTGTTGCATGCGTTCAGTTGCGCGGTGGTCTATCTGCTGGTGGGATTCGGATCTCGCGCCGTATTGCAGACACGTCCCGCCGCCGCGCAATGGGTCAGCCGCCTCTCGGGGGTGATCATGATCATCATTGCTACGCTGTTGTTGATCGAACAGATAGCGCGTTGATCCATGCATCCGCTCCCGGGGAACCCTGGCGTAAAACTTCGCCGCACACTGTGCTGGTCTTTGAGCCATAGGCTGCGTATAACCTCGCCATTTCGTCTAACCTGACTGCGCGCCTGCGCTGATTATTCTGCGCAAGCGCACCGACATTGACGCTCATGAAACGGAGATCTCCATGCTCAAGCAAACCCTGGCATTGACGGCCGGCCTGGCCCTGTCCTTTTCCGCACTGTGGGCGCAAGCCGCAGACGTATTGAAGGTCAGCGCCATTCCCGATGAAGCCCCGACCGAACTGCTGCGCAAGTTCGAACCGCTGGGTGCCTATCTGGAACAGCAATTGGGCATGAAGGTGCAGTTTGTGCCGGTGGCCGATTACCCGGCAGTGGTTGAAGCGCTGGCGACCGATCGCCTGGACATGGCCTGGCTGGGCGGCTTCACGTTTGTTCAGGCACGCTTGAAGACCGATGCCACGACTCCGGTGATCCCGCTGGTGCAGCGTGAACAGGATGCGCAGTTCACCAGCAAGTTCATCACCGCCGACCCGAATGTGCATAGCCTCGCGGATCTGAAAGGCAAGACTTTCGCCTTCGGCTCCGTGTCGTCGACTTCGGGCAGCCTGATGCCGCGCTACTTCATGCTGAAAAATGACGGTATCAAGCCTGAAGCGTATTTCAGCCGCGTCGCCTACTCCGGTGCCCATGACGCCACCGTTGCCTGGGTGCAGGCGGGCAAGGTCGATGCCGGCGTATTGAACGCCAGTGTCTGGCAGAAACTGGTGGATGCCGGCAAGGTCGACACCAACAAGGTCAAAGTCTTCGCCACCACCCCGACCTACTTCGATTACAACTGGACCGTACGCGGCACGCTCGATCCGGCGCTGGCGGCGAAGATCAAAAAAGCCTTCCTCGATCTCGACCCGGCCAACCCAGAGCAGAAGAAGATCCTCGATCTGCAAGCGGCTACCCGCTTCATCGACACCAAGCCTGAAAACTACAAGGGCATCGAGGAAGCCGCCCGCGCTGCCGATCTGCTGAAATGACCCTTCGGCTTACCCAATGCAGCCTGCGCCACGCCAATGGAGTCGATGCGCTTCGCGGCATCGACTTGCAGATTGGCGGTGGCGAACAGGTCGCGATCATCGGCCCGTCCGGGGCCGGTAAATCGACATTGCTCAATCTGCTGGCCACCGCCCTGCGCCCGAGCAGCGGTGAGGTCGAGGTGCTGGGCGAACGCGCCTGGCACTTGTCCGCCCGCCAGCGGCAACGCCTGCGCGCACGAATCGGCCTGGTACATCAGGCTCCGCCGTTGCCGTTGCGCCAGCGCGTGGTGACGGCGGTGCTCGCCGGCAAACTCGGGCAATGGAGTCTGGGCAAAAGTCTGCTGAACCTGCTGCACCCGCTTGACGTGCCCGGCGCTCGTGCAGCGCTGGCACGCCTTGATCTGGGCGACAAACTGTTCGCCCACTGCCAGCAGTTGTCCGGTGGCCAGTTGCAGCGTGTCGGCATCGCCCGCGTGTTGTATCAGGCACCGGAAATTCTGTTGGCCGACGAACCGGTGTCGGCGATGGACCCGGTCATGGCCGGGCACACGCTGTCGATCCTTTCGCGCCATGCGCGCGAGCATAACGTCACCCTGGTGGCCAGCCTGCACGCGGTGGATCTCGCGCTGTCGCACTTCCCGCGCATCATCGGTTTGCGTGACGGGCAGATTCTGTTCGACAGCCCGGCCGATCACGTCAGCCATGAAATGCTCGATGCGTTGTACGCCAACGAAAAACTGCAATCGCCGGCCGCTGCGCTCGCGCCTTTGACTGTGCAGATCCCACGATGCTGAGAGTCGATTCACGCGATCCCGCCGCCTGGCCACGATTGCTGCTGACGCTGCTGGCCATCGTTTTACTGTGGCCGGGCATTCAGCTCAGCGAACTGGATCTGCGCGTATTGCTGCCCGACAGCCAGAATGAAATGGGCCGCTTCGTCGCGCAGTTCTGGCCACCGGCGCACGACGAAGCCTTCGTGCAGTTGCTGCTTAAAGCAACCTTGCAGACCCTGGCAATCGCCACCGCCGGCATGGCGTTGGCGCTGCTGCTGGCCGTCCCTGCCGGCCTGCTCGCCAGTCGCGCCTTGTCGCTGTCCGCTGCTTCACGCGGTGGCGTGCCGAGTCGCCTCGGCCGCTTGTTGCGCTGGCCGGTGCGCGGCTTGTTGATCTTCCTGCGCAGCGTGCCGGAGATTGTCTGGGCGTTGTTGTTTGTGCGCGCAGTCGGCCTAGGTCCGGCGGCGGGTGTACTGGCGATTGCCATCACCTACAGCGGCATGCTCGGCAAGGTCTACGCGGAAATTTTTGAATCCACTGACCAACGCCCGGCGCATGCACTGTTGCAATCGGGCAGTGGTCGACTGGCCAGTTTTGCCTATGGAATTCTGCCCAATGTCGGCGCGGAGTTGCTGTCGTACACGGTCTATCGCTGGGAGTGCGCGATCCGTGCTTCGGTGGTGATGGGTTTTGTCGGGGCCGGTGGGCTGGGTCAGCAAATCGACTTGTCGATCCGCATGTTTGCCGGCGGTGAAGTCGCGAGCATTCTGCTGACCTTCCTGCTGCTGGTGCTGGCGGCCGATCAACTCAGCCGTCTGCTGCGCTGGAGGCTGGCATGAATCGCCTGATCAATCTGTTGCTGATCGTCGGCATCGCGTTGGCGGTTGTCGCTTCGTTCGCTTATCTGAGCCTTGATCTTGGTGAGCTGGGCAGTGCCACCAGCCTCAAGCAGATGGGCGCGTATGTGCAGCGTTTTCTCAGCCCGGACTTGAGCGCCGATTACCTGAAAGCGATTTTCCACGGTTCGCTGGAAACGTTAGCCATGTCAGCCTTGGGTACTTTGCTCGCGGCGCTGTTCGGCATCGTCCTCGCCCTGCCCGCTGCCGGGCGTTTCGGCTGGCCGCTGCAAAGTACATCGCGCTTGCTGCTGAACGGCCTGCGGGCGATTCCGGAACTGGTCTGGGCGGCGCTGATGGTACTCGCCGCCGGCCTCGGCCCCAACGCTGGCACGCTCGCCCTCGCCCTGCATACCACTGGCGTGCTTGGCCGGTTGTTTGCCGAAGCGCTGGAAAACACCCCGCCACAACCGGCCGAGGCGATCCGTTTGCAGGGCGGCCACCCGGTTCTCGCGTTCTGCTATGGCACCCTGCCTAACCTAGCCCCGCAACTGCTCGCCTACGTTTTGTACCGCTGGGAAAACAATATCCGCATGGCCAGCGTATTGGGTTTCGTTGGTGCGGGCGGATTGGGGCAGATGTTGTATGTGAGCCTGAGCCTGTTTCAGGAAGCGCAGGCCAGTACGGTGATTCTGGCAATGCTGGTGCTGGTGTTTGCGGTGGACTGGTTGAGTGCCTGGAGCCGCCAGCGCTGGGTCAAAGCGTAGGCGGCCCGGTTCGGTCAGTTCAGCGAGAGATTGTGTTGGGTGGCCGCGTCGACGTTGATATGACTGAAACGCCCGTGGTGATCGAAGAGCAAGTAATCGGCCCCCACACAGCGTACCTGCGCACCGTGCACAGGCCATTGCAACGTGGCGCAGAGTTGGTCGCTGTCGCGATGAATGAAATGCAAGCGCATCTCCTGATCATTGATCAGGTAACGGATCAGCATCCATTGGCCATGCAAATACACGTCAAGCGAATCGAATTCTTCGCCACCCAGCCCCGGCAACCGATAGCCCCTGCGCCCGCCGATCCATTCCACCACCAGCACAGGGTCTTCATTGTCGGCCAGTTTGAGTTGTGCGCCGAGTACTCGACCATCGGTGTCGAGCACCTGGAAACTGCCCACTGGCACGGCCGGCATCAAATCCCGAGTGATCAATCGACGCTCGGGCAAGCGGTAATGCCACAGGTACAAGCCCTGGTCCGGATGAGTCAGCCACAACAGTTCGTTTTGCGCATCATCTTTCATGCCGCAGACCTGACCCGGCAAATCGCTGACATGCCACAGCGTTTCGAACCCATGATCGACATCCACCACCCGCACCTGCCGACCCCGGCCAATGGTCCAGGTCAGACCATCGAATGACCGGGCGAACACATCGAACATCTGCACACCGAGATCCGTCGCGTTGCGCGTGACCAGATCGAGCTTGCTGATGCGCCAGACATCATCGCGCCGGGCCAGCACCAACACGACCTGGCGGTCATGAGCCAAGACGATGTTGTGTGCCGGCACCGGGAAATGGCACAGGGTCTGGCCGTGCGTATCGATGACCACCGCCCCCGCCTCGCCCAACGCGAGCAAGTAACGCCCCTCCTCCAGCGGCACCGCGTCGAGAATCTTGCGGTTGCCCATGAACGGAGCTGTCCATTCAATTGGCTCAGCCACCTTCGACAGCGGCACCTTCGCGGCGAGTGTCGGCAACGCTCCCGGCAGATCGGCCTGCAACAGCTTGTCCTTGCTCATGCTGACCAGTGCCTGCAATTGCAGATGCGACAAGCGCCCATGGCCGTCGATCTGGTCGGCCAGCACCGCGTGCACGATCGCAGCAGCCAGCCATGCCAGTGCATTCACGTGAGTCTTGTGCTGCAACAAAATCTCCGCCAATGCGCCGCGCTCGGCATGACGCGCCGGATCATCGCGCAGTTGCTCGACCCACTCGGCATACGCCTGCAAGGTATCGGGCAACAGCGCCGCCCGTTTGACCAATGCGCCCAACGCCAGCGTGCCGCCCGCCGCTTCGGCATCCAGCAGCCACCGGGCGGCGCGTTCGCGCTCTGCGCTCAGTGGCCAGATCACTTCGACGGCTTGCAGCCAGAGGCCTTTGCGGGTCAACGATTCTGCCCACTCCAGACGCAAACGGTCGGCGCTCTCCGGCCACTTGCCTTGCAGCAATGTCACGGCGGCCGCAAACGCGTCGTCACGTCGGGCGACCAGCAAGGCGCGCTGCCAGTTATCGGCCAGACACAGCAGACGCACGATCATCGCGGACGGCATATCCCAGGCCAACGCGAGGTCGGCGGCTTGTTGCAGGCGGCCGTGCTTCTCCAGATAGTCGAGCGACTCCTGACGCACCTTCAGCAGTTCGGCGAGCACGAAGACTGCTTCCTCGATGCGACCCGCGCGATCAAGGCGCTCAAAGGTCTGCCGGTAGATCTGCCGCAGATGTAATTCCATGTCGTGTTCAAATCGGATCGAACGCGTAGGCCCACGGCGGTGGTCGATCATCAGATCCTGACGTCGCTGCGGCGTACCGAACGACTGCTCGCCGCTGCTCTGGTCGCTGCCCAATGGAATCGCGTGACGCAGCGCTTCTTCGAAATCGCCGTCCTCGAACATCTCGAGCATGCGCCGCATGTAGGCGGCCTGACGCTTGCCATACAGGGCTGACAAACGCGAATTTTCAGTCAGGCGAGTCACCCAGCGTCGCCAGCGCGACGGCTTGGGTTGGGCCGGTGTGGCGCGGGCGTCGATGCCGGGTTCGGCGGCACGGGGAACCGAAGGCTGCACCGGCACTGGCCGGCGCAACACGTGGCGCAGCCCGGCCAATATCAGGGTCAGGGCAATGCCACCGATCAACGTGCCGACCACGATGCCGCTGATTTGCACCGATACCGGCGTCGCTGTCTTCGCTGGCAAGCCTTGCAGGCCAGGATTTTGCCCCTGCGATCCCATCCAGAAAACCGCGATCAGAATCACCAGGGTCACACTGAGCTTCAGCCACGGCAAAGGCGTATCGGCCGATTGCGTCCAACCCGTTTCTTTCGCCGTAACGGCTTGATGGACCGGCTCCTTCACGGCTTTTTGCTGACGCTCCAGCAAGGCTTTCATGACCTGTGCCTGCTCCGGGCTGACCGGACGCAACGCGTCGCCGAGAATGTCCCGGACGTCGGTGACCACGGCTACGGGCTCAAGCACTGGCTCCGGCAGAACGTTGCGACAGTCATAGGTGTCGAGCAAGGTGAGGCCATTGATGTCGAGCCAGTCACCCGGTGCAAGGGTCACGGCATCGCGCAAATACCGGGCACTGACGTGACTGCCGCGCACCAGCCACAGGTCGGCAACCGGCAGGTTGCGCATTTCCTGCGGATCGAGCAGCGCCGAACACAGTGCGTTGCCCTGGCGAATCAGCGGCCAACCGGTCAACGCCTCGCATTGCACGGCGACGGGCTGGCGAAAGCGCAACAAATCGCCGTCGGCGAAACGGTAGGCCCGGGCCTCGGTTTGCCAGTGTTCGAGAAGCTGCCGGGCGCGTTCGCTTTGGTCGAAACGATCGGCGGCAAACCACAGGCCTTCAATGTGCTGATGACCGGTCAACAGCGGGCGGCGGATCAATGCTGTGTCATGCTCAAGCATCGCTGCCTTCCTTCTTGTACGGCTGATCGTTGCAGAATACTTGCAGGCGCATCAGGCGCTGCGGCACCGAATACACCAGCAATTCGCGGCTGCTGGTCAGCACGGCGAGCACGCCACTCATGGGGCAAAAGCTTGATTTGGCGATGGTATCGGTAGTGGTGAACAACACGCGTTGCTCGCCTTCGTAATGGATGGCTACTGCCTGCCGACCGAGTAACAGAAGGGAATAGGGCTCATTTTCCTGTTTCAGCAGGCCTATACCTTTCCAGCCTGGGGCCAGGTCAATTCTTTGCGTTTCGAAAGCAGAGCCGTCCGCCGACACCACGCGCCAGCTCTGGCACTCGTCGTTTTTCATAGTCAGCAACGCACAGCCATCGAGATACCTGCGCCGCCCGCCGACAAACAGCACCTCACTGATGTGCTCGGCCAGACCTACGTCAACTGCAGCCGAGACCTCGCCGTCAGCGTCAACCGTATGTGCGTGCAAGCGATTACCTTCGCGGCGCACATAAGTCGCCGTGCTGCCGTAAGTCTTGGCCAGACCCACGACATTATTCGCCAGGTGATGAGTATGGCGGGGTATCGGCTTGGCGGGTGAGCGCCCGGTCGCCACCATCCAGAACGCCAGATGCCCCTGGGCGTCAAGCAAAAACAAGCGGCCGCTCGAGTGATTGCGTAATCCGACTACCGAGAGAAAAGTGGCGGTGCCCGGCGGCAGTTTCAGCTCTTCGGGGCAAGGTTTGTCGACCGGTTTAAGGCCTGGCATGTTCCAGAACGACAATTTCCACTGGTCACTGAGAACCGCACCCAAGGCTCTACCAAAGAACGTCGGCGCCAGCGGTGTTTGCCCGACAGCCCACAGATTGCGGCGCACCTCGATTGACTTCTTCTGGTTTTGCGCCGGCAGCTTGATCACCACCATGCCCGGTTCATCGAGCATTTTCATGGCGACATGGGTGCCCGTGCTGGAAACCACTGGCGGCAAGGTCAGCGAAACACGCGGAACGCATCCTTTGGCGGCAGGCGCGGTCGCCACCACTTCGCCTTCGAAATGGCCTTTGAGCAACTGCAAGGCCAGGCGCTCGTCGGGCATCGGCAAGGTCACACGCCGGGAGTCCGCCGCTTGCAGATCGACCAACAGACTGCACCCATCGAGGCTGCGCGATACCTGCACGCGATGGGTGCAGGACAGGCCCTCGGTCACGGGCAAGCGCTGGCCCACCAGCCAGCATTCGCCGACGGGCTCCGGTTGCGCCTTCAAGCCGTCACGCCAGGCCTGCCAGTGCCCGGCGTCGACGGTTTTGAAGGTGTGGGCACTGAGCAAGCCTTTAAGTTGTGCAGCGCTGTCGAGCGCATGCAGTTCCGGCATCTGCTGCAAAATGCCCCAGCGCAGCTCGGCGCCGGCGTCTCTGGCGCGACGTGCAAGGAGGATCAGCAAGGCCATGTGCAGCAGACGCGCAGCGCCCAGTTGCAACGGCCCGGCATCGAACAACACCACCATCAAGCGGCTGGCCTGATGCGAGCGATATTGGGGCGCGAGAAACAAATGCTCGCCCACCACCGCCCGGCGCAGAAACTCGTCAGGCACCTCGTCCGCCAACAGCCATTCACTCGACAACAACCGCTCATAAGGGCCGCGACGTTGCAGATCGGCCAAACCATCGGGCTCGGGCACTCCGCCCTGCTGTTGGCCACGCAGCGGACCGAGCAGCGGATCCAGACGCCCGAACAGGTCAGCAAACAGCGGCAGTTGTTCCGGAGCAAACCATTGCAGCCAGTCGCGCCAGGGTTGCAGCGATTCCGGTAATTGCATCAGCGGCCCGCCCAATAAGCATCAATGCGCTGCAAATGCTGCGTCGTCACCGGCAACAAACGATCCAGCGGCACCACGGCGGCGGGCTCGCGCCAGAGCAACAGCGGCGCCCGTGTGAATCGGCTGGACAGCGCCTGTCCCAGCAGGTCTGTCGGCCGGTCGGGCTCCCAACTGGTCGGCAGCCACAGCCCCGGTGCGCGATCGTCCATCGCCGCGTACGCCACGCCATCGACCCACGGCAGATCCGCCGCGACACCGGTCACCACCAACACGTCGCGATTGGCCGTGGCCTGCAAGCGCCCGGCCTGCTCCTCGGGAGTCAACAGCAACCGAGCGAGCAAGCGCCGCGCAACGTCGCCCCATGCCACGGCGGCCTGGGGTTCGACCGGTGTCCGCCGTGACTGCCAGGCCCAACTCATCGCTTTGATCGTCATGCTGCAGACGTCAGCAAACGCGCCACCTGACCGCGCACGTCCTGCAACGACGACGGAATGGTCTGATCATTGAAGTTGGCATCGATCTCACGCAACAGACCTTCGAGCAACGTACTCGCCGGTGGCTCGCTGCGCGCCAGATAATCCTCACCGGTTTCGAGCAGGCGACTGAGCCGCGACATCGGTTGCAAGGTCGCCTCTTCCACGGCGCTGAACAGATGGCTATTGCTGGACTGCGCGAAGATCTCGCGCAGCACTTCGCGGCCATGTTGCTGGGTTTCCTTGGTCGGCAGTACATACAGCAACGGCCACAGGTCTGCGTCGCTGGCCTCCAGACGTCCGCCGAGCAACGCTGCGGCGGCGATCAGGCGCTGTGATTTGACGATACGCCGATCCGACAACTGAATGCCGGCCTCGCGCAGACGCCGAATGGCCTGAGCCAATGCCGGGCGAACGGCCGTCAGGTCGACGTTTTTCAAAGCCTGGCCGAGGGTGTCCAGTTGGCTCAGGCCCAGCAGTTGTTGCACCGGTCGCTGCTCGGACTGCCAGCCACCGGCGAGCATCGCTTCGAGCTGATTGTCCGGCACCGACTCGACAAACAGATGCAGCAGGAAACGGTCACCGAATGCCGCCAGCGCTTCATCATCGGGCAGGCCATTGGAGGCGCCGACGCACACCCGCAACGGGCACTGGATCTGCGTGTGGCCACGGCGGAAGCGGCGTTCGTTAAGCACGCCGAGCAAGGTATTGAGGATGGCCGTCGAACCGAGGAAAACCTCATCGAGAAAGACGATATCGGCTTCCGGCAGCATGCCGCTGACGTCGGTTTCCACCGTGCCTTCGCGCAGCTTTTTCAGGTCGACCGCGCCAAACAGTTCCGAGGGCTCGGTGAAGCGCCCCAGCAGGTATTCGAAGTAGCGCCCGCCCATCGATTGCGCCACGCGCCGCACCACCGCGCTTTTCGCCGTACCGGGTGGGCCGATGACCAGAATGTGCTCCTGCGCCACAGCGGCCAGCACGATCAGCTCGGCCAACTGCTCACGTCCCACCAGACCTTCGGTGGCGACCCGCACGGCCTGACGGATTTGCGCGGCAGCGCTCTGTAATGAAGCGTTCATGGACATCTTCCCTGAAATTGGTTTTTTGAAGGGTGGCTGATCGGCTGCTATCGGCCGCCGACAGCTGATCTTTAGTCGACGCTGCTGGCGAGTGGATATCTGCCAGAAGCTGATTATGCTTGAGGAAACCGCACAGCAATGCGCGGTCGTCAGACTGTGCAAGATTCACGCGAGAGCAATGGCGGCATTTGCCACAAGGCCAGAGTGCGATAAGCAGTAACGGGGGACTCCGGCCTACAACAATAAGCACGACGGAGAACACCCATGGCTACAATCGACACAGCATCCACCGGCAGCCCACCGCGCAGCGGCGGCATCACCAAGGAGGAGCGCAAGGTCATCTTCGCTTCATCGTTGGGCACGGTGTTCGAGTGGTACGACTTTTACCTCTACGGCTCACTGGCGGCGATCATTGCCAAGCACTTCTTCGCCGGTGTCAACGAAACCACCGCGTTCATTTTTGCCCTGTTGGCGTTCGCAGCGGGCTTCGCGGTGCGGCCGTTCGGTGCGATCGTGTTCGGCCGACTCGGCGACATGATCGGGCGCAAACACACCTTCCTGATCACCATCGTCATCATGGGTGTCTCGACGGCAATCGTCGGTTTGCTGCCCGGCTACGCGACCATCGGCGTTGCCGCGCCGGTCATTCTGATCACTCTGCGCTTGCTGCAAGGTCTGGCGCTGGGCGGTGAGTATGGCGGCGCCGCAACTTATGTGGCTGAGCATGCCCCCCGCAACAAGCGCGGCTTTTTCACTTCGTGGATTCAAACCACCGCGACCCTCGGCCTGTTTCTGTCGCTGCTGGTGATTCTCGCTTGCCGCACCGCGCTGGGCACCGAAGCGTTCGAAGCCTGGGGCTGGCGGATTCCGTTTCTGCTGTCGATCCTGCTGCTGATCGTCTCGGTGTACATCCGCCTGCAACTGAGCGAGTCGCCGGTGTTCCAGAAAATGAAGGCCGAAGGCAAGGCGTCGAAGGCGCCGCTGACTGAATCCTTCGCGCGCTGGGACAACCTTAAAGTGGTGATCATGTCGTTGCTCGGCGGTACGGCCGGGCAAGCAGTGGTCTGGTACACCGGGCAGTTCTACGCGCTGTTCTTCCTGTTGCAGACGCTGAAGATCGACCCGCAGACCGCCAACCTGCTGATCGCCGGTTCGCTGCTGATCGGTACGCCGTTCTTCGTGATCTTCGGCAGCCTCTCCGACCGCATCGGACGCAAGCCGATCATCATGGTCGGGTGCATGCTGGCGGCGCTGACCTATTTTCCGATCTTCCATGCGCTGACCCAGTACGGTAACCCCGACGTGTTCATCGCCCAGGAGAAAAACCCGGTCAAGGTGATCGCCAATCCCGATCAGTGCTCGTTCCAGTTCGACCCGGTGGGCAAGGCCAAATTCACCAGTTCCTGCGACCTGGCGAAAACCCTGTTGGCGAAACGGGCGATCCCTTATGAGAACGTGATCGCCGAACCGGGCACCGTCGCGCAAGTGCGCATCGGCGACAAAGTCGTCGAAAGCTTCGAGGGCAGCGCCCTGCCCGCCGCTGACTTCAAGACCCGCAACGACGCCTTCACCGCCACCCTGGGTACTGCACTGAAGGACGCCGGGTATCCGGAAAAGGCTGACCCGGCGAAAACCAACTACCCGATGGTGCTGCTCCTGCTGACCATCCTGGTGATCTACGTGACCATGGTTTACGGGCCTATTGCGGCGTGGCTGGTCGAGCTGTTCCCGACCCGTATCCGCTACACCTCGATGTCACTGCCTTATCACATCGGCAACGGCTGGTTCGGCGGCTTCCTGCCGACGGTGGCTTTTGCCATGGTCGCGGCCACCGGAGACATCTATTACGGGCTGTGGTACCCGATCGTGATCGCGGTGATGACGGCGATTCTCGGAACATTCTTCCTGCCGGAAACCAAGGACCGCGACATCCTCAAGGACTGAACCCGATGCCCCTGTAGGAGCTGACGCAGGCTGCGATCTATTGATCTTGTTTTTAAAGCCAGGATCAAAAGATCGCAGCCTGCGGCAGCTCCTACAAATACAGAATGCGATCAACCGGTGGGCGTGGCACTTTCGCCACCGCCGCTACCATCCGTCGCCACCTGTCAGATCTGACAGGTGCGCAAATCCTCATTTAGCGCTTTGATAGCTCCTGCCCGTTGCCATGCCACAGGAGCTTGATTCATGACCACCTCAACCCCAGCAGACAACACCGTTCTCGCCCTGAGCCCACCCCAAGTCACCGGCCAGACCGAGCCCGTGGTCGGCGCAAACATCGGCGTGCCACTGGTAGCCTACGACCTGGTCACTGACGGTGAAGGCGCTGTTGTCCTTGTCGATCCGCCATTGTCTGGCACCATGGAACCCGGGGATGTCATGGAGCTTCGGCTCAAGGACGAGCTGGCCGCACTGGACAGTAAAACCATTGAAGATCCGGACGTGCGCACCAGATTGCGCATTCCCAAGGGGCGGCTGCTTCCGAATCGGGTCAACGAGCTCTACTACACCATCACGCGAGGCAGCCAAAACAGGGGCACCCTCGACCCACCGCTCACCATCCTCTACAACAAGATCCGTCCAGGCCTCAAGGACAAGTACGACGCCTCCGGTGGCCACTCCGAACTCAAACTGCTGCTGCCCGACGTGATCAAGAACGGTGTCGGTGCGGATTTCGTCAGCGCCGATGTCTGCGTGTCCTA